>JAFGRF010000372.1 GCA_016935295.1 Caldifarciminota bacterium
ACGATCTGAGCCTTCCGTGCCATAAGTACCTCCCGATTGTTCGGTCCTTTGCTGACATTGCTGAACACGCCTTGATAGAAGCACGGCGTGTGCCAACGCGGCTGGGGGAGCTAACCGATTGTATTGAAAGATGTTGCCCAGATGCTCTTGAATACGCCCGTCTCTTGGAGCGAGACCGGAAGCAAGAACGGCGGCAAGCCGCCGCCGTTCTAGAAGCCCTAATCTACGAAGGTTAGTCTAGTCTCTCACTGCGAGACGCGAATCTCGCCGGCACTACCGTCTACGACTTGGACCAGATACCGATTCTGCAGCCGCAGGGGTCCCGAAGGTAGGCGTGGAATCCCATCCCACCGCCGATTTCTGTCTTCGGGCGCTCAACCGTGGCGCCGAGTGCCCTAGCCTTCTTCAGCGCAGCCGGTATGTCCTCGACGCTGATGTAGACATCGATGCACGGCTCAGGCACTTTGTCGACCCTGGCGATGCCGCCGCCGACGCCGTCCCCGACATCAACCATGACGTAGTCCTCAGACCAACTCTGTGTCTTCCAGCCGAACAACGCTGCGTAGAACACAGTCGATTTCTTGAGGTCGGTAGATGGTATCTCCCAATGGCATAGTCTGCTCATGCCAAGCCTCCTTCGCTAGCGAGTCAATAGAACCTGCACTGCAGCTCGTTCACGAGCTGAACGTGCCTCGATGAAGTAGACGCCGGCCGGCAATCGTCTTCCGTAGTGGTCCCTGCCGTCCCAGACCGCCTCGCCCGCGTCGGTCAGCCGCAGAGCGCGAACGCGCCTACCGGTCACATCGCGCACAACCAGCGATGGCTGGAATGGGAGCGACCCCTTGAGACAAAGCACAGCCTTGCGGCTGAACGGATTCGGGCTGACCGTGAGCCTGGGCAGTTCGACCGGTCGGACCTCGCTGATGCCGGTACGGCCGTCTACAACCAGCCGGGCCATGACGTCGCCGGTTGTGTAGGTGAACCAGCGCACGGTCGGCGAACCGAAGTACGACCGGTTGTCGACCGGTACGCTCCGATCCTCGCCGATTCGGGGACCTGTCGCCCGCGCCTGCCAGAATGCAAGCAGCCACACATCCTCTTCCGATACCACCTGAGTGTCGGCCGGGACCTCAAGCCATGACTCCGGCTGCCCGGCTGCCACCGATTCGGCAACCAGGTACGGGCTGCTCCACTGCGGCTCTCCGCTGCTGTCCGGGCAGACGACGACCCGGCCGAAAGGCGTCGCGTCATCGACGAATAGCCTCGCCCCGAGTAGCCGGAACCGGCCGTAGGGTACGGAGAACTTGACCGCGCCGGCCCACTCGTTGGTTGGTGAGCCGTTCTTGAAGAACCACGTGTCGCGGTCGCCGTCGTCGTACCGGATCTCGCCCGAATACGCGGATACAACCTCGGTCCGCAACGTGTCATTCGCTGTGAACTCGTCACCGCCCAACGCGGTGACAAGCTCCAGCGCATAGGTGTCTGCCGCGGGAACCCAGGCCGGAAACTGGAGTACCTTGTCGGACAGTGGAGCCATGTCCGTCACGGCCAGCGTCTCGCAGTAGCCGCTCCCGATCTTCAGCAGGGTCGGGAAAGTCGCAGTATCCAGACCCGTGTTCCGAACCACGACCAGCGGGACCACGCTGTCCTCGGCCAGAACCTGTTGCATCGGCCGCAGCACCGCCGACGGGTAGACATCAAGATGCAGCCGGTAGAACCGGATGGCAAGGCTGTCGTGCAACTGGTTCTCTACCGGCAAACCGTTGTGCAGATACTCGAGCCCGACCGTACCTGAGTCGTTCTCGATTCCCACCGAGCAGGAATCAACGCCAAGCCATGCCGCCTCGGGCAGGCGTAGATACTGAAGCACTATGTCGCCGCTCGTGTCCATCACGACCTGGAACGTACAGCTATCGGTGGTTCCGCGGAGAGGAACATCGACCCACGAGACGATGAAGCGTTCGTGCGCGCTGTCCTGAAGATAGTAGACCGACCCGCCCTGGCTTGGGTCGAGGTCGGCCCACAACGCGGCAATCAGGCTGTTGGGGTCGCGTGCGTCCGGAATCGGGTGATGGTGGAACTGGTGGCTCTCCGAAGAGAAGCTCACCCAGCCGTTGGAGCAGACCCGGACCGAGTCGCGCTGCCGGCCATAGAAATCGAAGGCCAGTCCCAGCGCGAACGGCCCCTGGTTATCGTCGTCGGCCAGCGTTATGAGCGTACCGCTGCCCGAGATGTCGATCCAGTTGAATGCCGGACCGCCGCTCTCATCCGAATCAACCCAGCGATACCCGCCCTGGTCCGGGCCGATCGCGAGCAAGAGGACGGGCAGGAGAAAGAGGACCAGGTGCTGCTTCATCTCGCCCCCAGATAGATGACCGATTTCGTCACGGTCTTGCCTCCTCCGGACGCCTGACAGAAGTAGACGCCGGGGTTCACCATCCTGCCCGCCTGGTCAGTCCCGTTCCAGACGAGCTGCTGTCCTCCTGCCGGGGCGGAGAACTGGCGCACGACTCGGCCGGCCCGGTCGAGTATCCTCACGTTCAGGTCGGCCGGACTGCGTGCCCCCAGCTGCACTGACAGCCGGTCGCGAAACGGGCTCGGGCCGATATCTGCCCAGTGCAACGGCTCCGCACCGGGTCCGGCCATCCCGGTTGCGCTCTTGTACAGACGCACGGTCGCATCGGTCAG
>JAFGRF010000373.1 GCA_016935295.1 Caldifarciminota bacterium
ATAGGCGTCGACGTTGAACGTAGCAGCAAGACCGGTATCGAGCTTACCCACGTCGGCCTCATCAATCGAGACCTCGACCTGCATAAGCGACAGGTCGGCAATCCGGAACAGGTCGGGCGACTGCAGGCTTGCGGCCACGGTCTGTCCGGCGTCCACCTCGCGGGCGATGACGATACCTGCCATCGGCGCGGTGACCGTGGTGTAGGCGAGGTTGGTCTGGGCCGTCTCGAAGCTGGCCTGCGTCTGGTCCCGCTTGGCTTTGGCCAACTCGTAGTCGGTCTTCGCCTGGAGGTAGTCGCTGTACGCCATCAGGCCGGACGAGTAGAGCGTCTCGGCTCGCGCGCTGCTCAGCTCCGCCTGGGTCAGTGAGGCCTGGGCCGAGGCTAGGTTCGCCTTGGCCTGCTTCAAGGCCGACTCGTAGTTCCGCGGATCGATGGTAGCCAGAGTCTGGCCCGCCTGCACATGATCGTTGAAGTCGAAGTAGACCTTCTCAATCGTGCCAGAAACCTGGCTGCCGACCGTAACCTGGTTCACCGGATTCAGCATGCCGGTGGCGGAGACCGAAATGGTGATGTCACCTCGCTCGACGGTCGAGGTCCGGTACTTCGCTTTCTTCGGTCGGGTGAGTATGAAGATGCCGGCCGCGACCACCAGGAGCGCCACCAGCAGGACAATCACCGTTCTGCGTCTGGAACTCGGTTTGCTCATCGTCACATCCTCGGTTTGTTGGACGCCTCTTAGACACGTCGGGCAAGCAAACCCTGTGCGGGCTACTGAGTAGCCTCAGTTGGTAGTGAAGTAGGAGACGATGTTGATGCCCACCCGGTATGCCTGCTCGCGTACTTCAAGCGGGTCATTGTGGGCTCCGGTCCAGCCGTCAGAAACGTTGGTGTTGAACGTGTAGAAGACGACCATTCGACCTCCGACGAAGAGGCCATACCCGTGCGGCGGCCCCTTCTCGTGCTCATGTATTTTGGGGAGGCCGGAAGGAAAGTCGTAGACCTGATGGTATATGGGATGGTCGAAGCCCAGTTCGACAAGCTGGCTCTTCGGAAACACGCGGCCCATCTCGCGCCGGAACGACGGATCCATGCCGTAGTCGTCATCGGCATACAGGAAACCACCGGTCTCGAGATAATGTCGCAGCCGCGCTACCTCTTCGTCCGAGAAGGTGACATTACCGTGCCCGGTCATGAACAGAAACGGGTACTGGTAAAGCTTCTCGTCGAGCAGCCCGACCTGCGCCTCGTCCGTTGACACACGTATGTTGGTGCGGGAGTTGATTTCCCGGGCGAGGTTCGGAACCGCATCCGGGTCGTTGTACCAGTCTCCCCCGCCCTCGTACTTGAGGCGGGCGATCTGGAGCTGCGCGGAGGCAGTCCCGAACAGGACGGACAAGACCAGGAGGATCCTACCACCAAGACACCAAGACACCAAGCGACGTCCGGCACTTCTGACTTCTGACTTCTGATTTCTGACTTCTGACTTCGTCTCTACCCCTTCAACCGCTTCTCGCGCAGGTTCTTCACCGCCTGTAGACAGGAATACGGAACCGTCACCGAACCAAGATAGACCCTGCCCAGTTTGCGTCCGCCGTGGCAGTCAGACCCGCCGGTCATCAGCAGGCGGTTCTTGATCGCCATCTCGCGATAGCGGTCAACGCTCCTCGACGTGTGGTCCGGGTGCCAGACCTCGATGCCGTCGGCTCCGGCGGCAATCGCTGCGTAGACCGCTCCGTCGTTGTGATACGTGCCCGGGTGCGCCACCACGGCCACGCCCCCGTGCTGGTGGATGAAGTCCATCGCCGCCTTGGGTGTCAGCTGCATCTTCGGAAAGTAGGCCGGACCGTCGTACCCGATGTAGCGCTGGAAGGCCTCCTCGATCGTGCGAACCGCGCCGGCTTCAACCAGGGCCTGCGCCACGTGCGGACGGCCGGTCGCCGCACCCCGTGCCAGCGCTCGCACCTGCTCAATCGAGAGGTTCACACCCAGCTCGTTGAGCTTGCTGACCATCTTCTCTGCACGCTCCGCCCGCTTCTGCCGCACCATCTCGAAGAACTCCAGCGCCGCCGGCTGCGTGTAGTCGATGTAGTAGGCGAGGACGTGGACGTCGACCCCGTTGGTATTACAGCTCAGTTCGGCGCCGGGCACGACCTCGAGCTGGAATTGCCTGCCGGCAGCGACGGCGCGGTCAATGCCCCCGACCGCGTCGTGGTCGGTAATCGCGACCGCGGTCAGCTTGAGCCGGGCCGCCTCGGCAACCAGCTCCTCAGGTGTGAACAGACCGTCGGAAAAGATGGTGTGGGCGTGAAGATCGACGCGACCAGAACTGCCCTCGCCTGCCGGTTCGCGATACGCCATCAGTGCTTTCTCAACTCAGGTGGAGAACCAACGGTGGCCAATTCCTAAGTCGGAAGTCCTAGTGACGAATCAAACCCCAATTCCCAATGACTGCGTGTCGGTCTTGTTCGCATTCGTGCTTCGTCATTTCCCACTTGACTAGGAATTAGGAATTGGCAATTAGTCATTCCCTCAGTCGCCCATCCTCTTGGCGACTGTGTTGGCGTATTCCTTGACCATCGCGTCCATCTCCGACGCCATCTCGTCCATCGTCTCGCGCTTTTCCGCGACCCAGGCCTCGTCTTTGACGCCGGAGAGGTTGGTGAGAACGTTAAGCCGTGCCCCACGGAAGCAGGCATCCAGGTTCATCGTGCCCACGCCCGCGTCGGTAATCGAGCTCTTGTTCCCGTACTCGACAATCGGACGGCACAACTCCAGCACATCCAGTGCGAGCTTCATCGTCCGCAGAGGCGTTTCAGCCGCGACCTTCAACGCCTCGCTGATCGCCCGGCCTCGTTCCTGTTTCTCCGCCTCGGTCATCTTGGGCAGCTTGTAGGCCGCCATGACCTGCTTGAACGACTCGGCATCCTCCTCAATCAGCGACACGAACCGCTCGCGCAACGGCAGCAGCCGGTCACGTGCCGCCGAAAGCTGGTCCGAGAACTCCTCGTAGCCCTTCTTGCCCACGGTCAGGTTCGCGACCATCGTCATCAGGGCCACGCCGATCGCCCCGTTCAGCGCGGCGGCCGAACCGCCGCCCGGAGTCGGAGCCGACGAGGCCAAATCGTTCAGGAAATCGGGCAGCCCTTTGGCCGGCACCAGCCGGTTCTCGAGAATCTGGTTCCTCTTGAAGCCGTTGAGCTGCAGAAAATAGCGCGCGCTCGCGTTCAGCGCGCCCTGCGGCACCAGGCCGACAATCTCGGACTCGATGACGTTCACGCCCCAGCGCGCCGCCTCGCGCTTCACCGTCTCGAAGACCCGGTAGAGCGGCGTCTTCGTGTAGTCGGTCATATTGATGGAAACCTGGACGCAGCCCTTCTCCTTCACCTCGAATCCCAGGGCCTTGGCGAACCGGAACCCGCCGTCGCGGAACCGAATCGCCTTGGCAATGCGTTCCGCCACCTTCAGGTCCGTGGTCGCCAGATTCACGTTGTAGGCGATGAGCGGCGCGCGGACACCGACGACTGTGGCGCCGGCAGTCGAGTGCAGTTCCGGCCGGCCGAAGTCAGGTGCGCGTTCCGGGTCGGTACGGATCGCCTCCCTCAGGCCTTCGAACTCGCCTCGCCTTATCTGGGCAAGGTCAACCCGGTCCGGACGGGTCGCGGCCAGTTCATACAGGTAAGTAGGTATCGAAAGCTCGTCGGCAATCTTCTTGGCCAGGCGCTTGGCCAACTCGATGCACTCCTCTACCGTCGCGCCCGATATCGGAACGAACGGCACAACGTCGGTCGCACCCATCCGCGGGTGCTCACCATGGTGCTGGTTGAGGTCAATCAGCTCGGACGCGGCCCTTACCGCCTTGAAGGCGGCGTCGAGCACTGCCTCGGGCTCGCCAACGAAGCTGATAACGGCTCGGTTGTGGTCTCCGTCCATCTCCTGGTCGAGCATCGACACGCCGTTGACCGACTTTATGACGTTCACGATCTTCTCGATAACCTCGGGCCGGCGGCCCTCGCTGAAATTGGGCACACACTCGACTATCTTACGCATGGCCGGAACTCCTTTTGTTGAATAGCATGATTTTCAAGGGTTACGGACGGAAAAGCTTAGCCGGTGCAGCGGCACTGTCAAATGCACGTCCCAGAATCGGCATGGTGCCACGAGAAATGAGAGGTACGAAACGAATGTCTGTAATTCGGTCCCGGCCCGTTTCAGACGGTTTTCGTGTCCTTGGTGGCCGTAGATCTCGGAATCGGGTCGCCAGAGCGGGCCGGCAGCTCCTCCCCGCGCTGCCGGCCCGCCTAGGTCCACTAACTGCTCTCTACCGCCGGGAGCTGACCTGGGTCAACTCAGCCGATTCGCCGGCAACGATCCTCCGCGCTCCGGCGAGCTGTCGGCCGAGTTCCTCGACCCGCTTCTGCATCGCCCGGCATTCCTTGTCCGCGTTTGGGCGCAGTTTACCGCGGGCCAGGCCTTCCCTGACCATGGCACGTACCTGTGCCTCGGGTATGCCGTTCGACCGTGCATCACGTACTCGGTTCAGGAAAGCCGCAATCTGTGGCTTTCTGCCTTCCCGCTCCAGCGCCTGCCGGCGCAGCAGAATCTCACCCATCTGTCGGCTGAGGCCATCAACTCTGCCTGTCCGGCACACACACTCTCCGCGGATTTCACTTGTCTGGGCGCACACGCCCCTGACGAATACCCTGAGCCTTCGCGCTTCCGGCGCTGCTCCAAACAGCAAGTCACTGACCCTATCCGCGA
>JAFGRF010000062.1 GCA_016935295.1 Caldifarciminota bacterium
AGCACCGATTCGCCTTCGCGCCGCCGGCCGCGGGCGTCTATGTCGCCAAGCTGACCCTTGACGGCAAGGACTCCTACAGCACCAGGCTGGTCGTCCTCAGGTAGGTGCAGGGACCTGTTCGCGACAACCCGCCTTCGCGCCTGACCGTGCCCGAGCCGGGCGAGGACCCTGGTCAGCACCGGAAGGTCCGGTGTGAAGAAGAGGTGGGACGGGCAAGTGCAGTCCGAGGCACCGAACCCGGGGATAGGAGTGAGCCTCCCGGCAAGCCTGGCCGCAAGCCGGCATTCGGGTATCCGGGGGTAGACGAACGCTCCGACCGGCTTCATCCGGTTCCGGCCTGCGGTAAGGTAGTCGATGTGCCAGTGCCGCCGTTTGTGCAGTGCCAAGTGACGGCGAATCCTCTTGACCACGTTCGCTCCGCCCGAGCCGACGTAGACATAGAACCCGGCGGCGAATCTGACCCTACCCAGGCAGCCGATGTCTTTTGCCTGCCCTCGTCGGTTCAGCAGTATCAACACGTAGCCGCTCGGCTTCATGCAGACGCAGGGACATGACCGAATTGCTCCGGGCGATTCGGATCGTGTCCCAGGCCGGCTGCGACCGATTCGGCGGCCATGATTCCGGTTGCCCAGGCAAAGTGCAGGTTGTACCCGCCGGTTTCGGCCCAGACGTCCAGGACTTCTCCGGCGAAGTAGAGCCCGGGAAAGCGCCGCGCACGCATCGTCTTGAGGTCGACTTCATCCAGGCTCACGCCTCCGCCGGTCACCGTCGCGCGGTCCATTGGTTCAGTGCCGACAATGAGGAATTCGGTCGATGCGAGCTGGCGAACGATGCTCTCCTGTTCTGCCCGGGTCAGCTCGGCCAGAATGCGTTCGGCCGGGACGCCGGCCATGGCGCACAGCCGCACCGCCAGGCGCCGGGCCACGAATGCGCCCAGAAAAGTGCCGAGCTGCTTCTTCGGGTGCTTGGTTCGTCCGGCGGCGAATTCATCTGCCAGGTCCGAAGCTCTCCGGTCCGGAACCCAGTTGACCCGCAGGACCACCGTCTTGCCCGCGGCAAGGCCGCGGGCAGCATACCCGCACAGGTTGAGCACGCTTGAGCCGGACACGTGGGCGTGGGCGAAGATGAAGTGGCCGTCTGCTACTCTGGGCTCGTCCCCTGCTACCAGCAGCGTCATATCGACGCGAGGCTGGGTGACACCGGCCAACTCGCTCAGGTCGTCTTTCGTCTTCAGCGATGCCAACGCCGGAAACCAATCTACCGTCTTCAGGCCGAGACTCCGGCATAGCGCCAACCCGTCTCCGGTCGAGCCGGTGCGAGGATAGCTCGCACCGCCGGTTGCGAGGCAGACGTTCCTCGCGGCCGTGCTGCCGTCGGCCATTCGGATTCGCCAACCCGGTTCCAGACCGGTCACGCGGGAACCGGTCTTCACACTGCCTCCGGACGTCGCTATCTCCCGCAGGAGCGCATCCCTGATTCCGCTTGCGTCCGTGCCCCTTGGCCAGACGCAGCCGTCACCGTCGATTCGGGCCTCGATTCCCAGGCTGGAAAAGAACTGTATGATGTTCTGATAGGGGAACTTACGCAACAGCGGCATGATGAGACGGGGGTCGCAGTCGAATCGGCCAGCCATCGCCCGCGGCGACTCGGCGTGGGTGAAGTTGCCCTTGCCCCCGCCGGTCACGGCCAGCTTGTTTCCGCACCGGTCAGTCCGCTCCAGGACTACGACATCGAGGCCGGCCCGGCATGCAGCCGCTGCACAAGCCAGGCCCGCGGCACCGCCGCCGATAACCGCCAGATCGGCAACGTCCTGCATTATATGAACTTAGCTATAATCCTATGAACTGGCTTCGCGGCATCGACGTACGTGCGCAACTTTTCGGCTCCTGGTGTGTCTAATATAATTGAGAGCACGGCAGTTCGGTATCATAAACCGGCTCGGTCAAAACATTGCCGCGACACTGAACTGCCCGTGACTCTCTTTTCTATTGTCCGGAGTACTTCACCCAGTCAACATAGCTGCCGAATGTCCCGTCAGCGAGGTCGGTCCCGGCGGCAACCGGGTAGAGCGTGTCCGCTGTCCACGTGAGCTTCGCCGAGTACAGGTTCTGGTCCGCGGCGCCGATGTAGACGAGTGTTGAATCTGTAGGCGAGCAGGCCATTGCGACCGGCGATACCGCGAGGCCCGCGATCACCCGACCGTTCAGGTTGGCCGCATACACGGCGTCGGGCGTCTGTCCGGTGCCGGCTCGAAACAGCACCCACTTGCCATCGAACGTCCAGGTGAAACCCGAGAAGTAGGCGTCGTCCACGGTCGCGGTCAGGTTCATTGGGTTGCTGCCATTGCTGTTCATCACGAAGACATCTTCCCTGGTCTCGTTTTCGCGCGGGTCGCCGGCCACCAGGCACCTGCTCTTGCGGAAGTAGGCCAGCTTGCCGCCATCCGCGGAGAAAACCGGGGCCGAGTTGGCGATGCACGTGAACCGGCTCGAGTCAATCATCACGAAGTCGCTGTCATGCGTGAGTTGGACTCTGGAGGCAGAACCGGCCTTGGTGAAGAGGTGCGCCACAGCGGCAGGATAGCCCTCAAAGGCCACCACGTGCGAAACCGGTGATACGTCGCAGCTGTAGATGCCGTTCTCGACCGAATCGACCAGTTGCGCCTCAGCGGCAGGTACGGCGGCGGCGTACAGCCTGTGCTGTGAAAGGAACACAACCGAGTCGCAGCCCACCACAAACCTGGGTGAGACCGGACTACCACCTGCCAGCGGCACGAACCCCGTGTCACGACGGCCGTCGGGACGGTAGACCCAGAGCGAATCGCCGGTCCCGGCCAGGAGCAACCGCGAGCGATAGCCGACCGTTGCTGTCAGTTCTGAAGACAGATACTCGTGGCTGCCGGAGGTTGCTCGGGCCTGCACCCGATGAACGCCGGCCTCCGGCAGGCCGGCTACATTCCACACGAAGCTGGAGACCGGCCCCGGGAATGTGTCGGCACCAACAACGGCGCTGTCAATCATCAATTCGAGGAGACTCACGTTGCGGGAGGGACGAAGTGCTACCCGAATAGTATCCTCGCCATAGACTTCCCAGCCGGACGACGGCGCGACGATCGTCACTTCGACCTTCTCAGTGCAGGCCCCGAACAGAAGCAGCAGCAGTGGGAGCAGTCGTTTCATGTCTAGAAACTAGGCCGGACTCGGCCGTTTGTCAACACCACGCGTTTCGTCGTACAGCCTCCCTGGAAACACGGCCGGGAACCGTACTCCGGCACCGGCACTTCGTTCTGCCCGGGTCCTCTTGGTGTCTTTGTGTCTTGGTGGTAAGAGCCGGTCGGTTCATTCGCCGACGACGGACACGACCAGCTTGCGACGTCGCGGACGATTGTCGAAGTCGATGAAGACTACCTGTTGCCATGTACCCAGTGCGATAGCGCCGCTTCTCACCGGGAACGACTGCGACGTCCCGATAAGTGCGCTGCGCAGATGCGCGAAGCCGTTGCCGTCGCCCCAGGTGTCATTATGACGATAGCGGGCATTTTCCGGCGCGAGCTTCTCCAGGGCCGTCTTCAGGTCCGCGACCGCGCCCGGCTCGAACTCGATTGTCGTGATGCCGGCAGTTGAGCCTGGGTTGGCGATGCAGACGACGCCGTTCCTGATTCCCGACTTCTCGACGATGGATGTGACATGGGGTGTGACGTCAATCACGTCGCAGAACCCCTGCGTCGAGACCTCAAATGTGGCGCTGTGAACCATCAGGTGGGCTCAGCCGAGGGCAAGTGCGAATGACGAATCAACAGGGAAAGTGCGAACGAGCGGTTGTTGGATGTCCTGCTGCCCGCACTTCTGACTTCTAGCTTCTGACATCTGGCTTCCAGCTTCGGCCGTCCCGAGAGAAAAAGGGGTCACGGCTGGTTGCGAGTCTGGCTGCAATCTTGCGAAGTGACCGAGCCTAGAGCGAGTACGCTTCCAGCGTGCCCCGGCCGGGAGAATAGCAATCCGCTTCCCGATGTCAAGCGGATTCTCTACCTCGACCCTGGCCTCTACTTCTGCCTCTACCTTTGTCTTCTCCTCTGCCTCGGCCTTCGCCCCTAAACCTGGAAGCTGTTACCTGGAAACTGGAACCTCGCGGCGAAGCCGCGCTTCGGTCCTTCATTGTACCTCGCATTGTTCGTCCGAAAGTACCGGCAAACGTATCGTCAACGGGATATTGAACTGCGTCGTGAACCGTATCGTCAACTGAGTCCTGCACTCAACCTCAACCTGAATTTCGACTTCTATCTCGAACTCAACCTTAACCTCAACCTTAACCTGAATCATCAATCGGACCC
>JAFGRF010000374.1 GCA_016935295.1 Caldifarciminota bacterium
ACAACGGGACCATCTTTCTGGACGAAATAGGCGACATGAGTCCGTCGCTCCAGTCCAAACTCCTCCGGGTGCTGCAGGAAAAGACCTTTGAGCGGGTCGGTGGCCACGTATCCATCAGTGTTGACGTCAGGGTCGTAGCCGCGACCAACCAGCCGGTGGCCGAACTGATGGCGCAGAAGAAATTCCGAGAAGACCTCTACTACCGGCTCAACACGGTGGAACTGCAGTTGCCATCGCTGCATGAAAGACCCGAGGACATACCGGCTTTGGTACGCCACTTCCTCCGGAGCAGCAACCAGGAATTCGGGCGCAACGTGGCGGATGTCTCTCCGGAGGCCATGTCACAACTCACCAGGCACTCCTGGCCGGGCAATGTCCGCGAACTCCAGCACGTGGTCGAGCGTTCCGTCTTGCTGACCCGTGGCGATACGATCCAGCTCTGCGACCTCCCGCCCGGCCTGCAGCCGCAGGAGAAGTCAGAGTCAGCGACTTCCGACCTCAGGGAAGTCCGGCACGAGGCGCAGGAGAAAGCAGCAACGGAAGTTGAGCGGTGTGCCGTGGTAGACTGCCTGGAAAAGGCCGGGTGGGATGTCGAGCACGCGGCCAGGCTCGCGGGCTACAGCCGCGCCCAGTTCTACCGCCTGATGCGCAAGCACTCCATCTCAAGAGCCCGGCACTAGTTCTTTCGTCGCTGACTTGACTGCCGGCAGTCGACGTCTGTCGGCCGGTCTGCAGTCTGAACCGGGCTGCCCTGCGGCCCGCGTCCGCCCCTGTCTACGGTCTACTGTCTGCGGTCTTCGTGCCTTGGTGTCTTGGTGGCGAAATCCCCGTCCCCACCTGGCCTCAGCGGTCTCCGCTCCGCAGTTCCGCTCAGCTTCTCAACCTCAGCCTCGACCTGGTCTTGTCTAGACCGACTTGCGGTCGATTCCGAACTGCTTTATCAGCCGCTGCAGCTTCCGGCGATTGACGCCCAGCAGGTCAGCCGCGTGCGTCACGTTCCCGTGCGTCGTTCGGAGTGCTGCCTCCACCTCTGCCTGTGTAGTTTTGGGGCGTGTCCTGCGCGGGGCGCGCGCCTTGCCCGCAGGCTCGGTGCCCAGACCAAGGTCGTTCAGCGTCACCAGCCTGCCGCCGGACAAGAGCACGGCCCGGTCCACGGAGCTGCGCAGCTCGTCGATGTTGCCCGACCAGGTAGCATTCGGCAGCGCCGCCAGCGCGGCCTCGCTGAACTCCAGTTTGAGCTTGCCGTAGCGCCGCGCGAAGTGCGACAGGAAGTGTCTTCCCAGGGGAATGGCGTCCGGGGCCCTGGCGCGCAACGGAGGCACCCGAATGACTACAACGCTCAGGGCGTAGTACAGGCGGTCGAGGAATCCCGCGCGCGTCCAGCGGCGCTCGAAATCCGGGCCGGCCGAAGCCACAAACCGCACGCCCGGACGGCGCGCCTCCGTCTCTCCGGGTCGCTGCACTGCGGACATCTCAATGCACTGCATGAGCAGGTACTGCCCGTCGGACGAGAGCCGGTCAACGTCCTCGACCAGCACGGTGCCGGACATGGCGCCGTCGTCCATGCCGGGCACGTGCCGGCCCGCGCCCAGGAAGGCCTCACGCGCCGGCCCGAACAACTCAGACTCGAACTCCTCACCGGGGATCGACAGACCTGACAGGACGACAAACGGCCCGCCGCTGCGCGGGCTTCGGGAATGGACCCGTCGGGCCAGGGTCCTTCTGCCGACTCCGGTTTCCCCGAGCAACAGGATGTTGCAGTCGGTCTCAGCGACGTTGTCGAGCTGGCGATAGACGGCCTGCATCGGCGTGGAACTGCAGGGGATGACGCCCGGTGGTCTGATGTTGAAACTCTGCGGGCCCGACTCAAGCACGGCTCGATTCTAAGACTCCCGGGTTCGGCAGTCAAGCCGCTGCGGGCAGTGCCCGGGCTCGGAACGAACCGACGGAATCTGTGTAGTCTGCGGAATCTGTGGATAGTCGCTTCCGTATCCGCAATCTGACTCCTACATTCTCCGTTTCCCTCTGACCCTTCTCATCTCGCATCTTCTCTCCGTGCCTCTGCGGCGAGTGCCCGAATTCGGAGCGTTCGGGCGGCTTTCCCGGCTGGACAGGGGCATCGAGTAGCGGTAGTCTCTGCTGGTGAACTTGGTGCGAGTGTCCCATTTGACGCCCGACGTGGTAGAGTAGAGATGCCAACCGACGGGCGATGATCGTGCTTCAGAGACGGCGCAGGAACCGAGGTATGGAGGGGATATGAGCTCTGTGAAGGACGAAGTCCGCCGGATCCTGGAGAAGCTACCGGAGGATGCTTCGCTCGAGGATGTCCAGTACCACATCTATGTCAGGCAGAAGGTAGAACGCGGCCTGAGAGACATCGCTGAGGGCCGCGTGTTGACCCAAGATGAGGTCGAAAAGCGGATGGCCCGGTGGCTGTCAGTGTAAGGTGGACCGAGACTGCCTGGCTTGACCTTGAAGAGGTCGCCGACTACATAGCCCGCGACTCGCGGTACTACGCGGCGGCCTTCGTCGCAGGAGCTTTCCGCCCACGCCAAGCGCATCCGCACTCGGGCCGAATCAGCCGCCGCCAAGTCCCGGCATCAGACCTAGATCCCGCTACACACAACTGCCGCCATCGTCCGCATTATACTGATCAGTATAATGCGAACTGGTGCCCGAGATTAGAGATAAGATACTGACTCATAAGCAGTTGAGGTCGCCCTACTGCTGGCCTAGGGGGGGAGGTCATGTCAAATGTTGTGGAAATAGCTGAGCGGTGTCTTGGTATCGTCATGCTGCCTTCACTTGGACGCCGTTGCGGTACTTGG
>JAFGRF010000375.1 GCA_016935295.1 Caldifarciminota bacterium
GTCGCGGTCCTCATTTGCCGGGGCGGGAAGGACGTCGCCCCTGCCCGGTTTGAGTACAAGGGCGCTGCCGACTGCCGCCAGGCCGCCCTGCTGCTCGGCGGACCCAAGGCGTGCGTCTACGGCTGCGTCGGGCTCGGCCACTGCGCCAAGGTCTGCCCGTTCGGCGCCATCACGATGGGCGCGAACGGACTGCCGGTGATCAACGAGAGGAAGTGCACCGGGTGCGGGAAGTGCGTCAGGGAATGTCCCAAGCAGACCCTGCGGCTCGTCCCGCGCTCCAAGCTGGTGGTCCTCGCCTGCGTCTCCCACGACAAGGGCAAGGCGGTAAAAGAGGTCTGCAAGGTCGGCTGCACGGCCTGCACCCTCTGCACCAAGGTCTGCCCGGCCGGGGCTCTGACCATGGTCGACAACCTGCCGGTGATGGACTTCGAGAAGTGCATCGACTGCGGCATCTGCGTCCACAAATGCCCGACGCGTTCGTTCATTGACCGCGCCAAGGGGCGGCCCAAGGCCGTCATCAACCCCAAGTGCAATGGCTGTCAGGCCTGCGTCAAAGCCTGCCAGTTCAAGGCAATCGAGGGCGAGGAGGGTGAACAGCACAAAGTACTCGCCAACAAGTGCATCGGGTGCGGTGAGTGCCGCAAGGTCTGCCCGGCCGGCGCAATCGACATGGTCGGCGCCCTCGGTCACGCTCACAAAGGCAAAGAGGGATAGAAGGACAAAGGGACCGAGGCCCAGCACTCGATCTCTTGATTTCTCGGTTTCTCGGTCTCTCGCTCCCTCGGTCCCTTGTTCCCCTGCTCTTCATCTTTCCTCCTTCATCCCTGCTTCGATTTGACATCTTCGGACCCGTTGTTAATATCGTTCGTCGGGCACGGGGGACCTGCGTCCGGCACAAGCAATAGACCAAGGTCCCAGAACCGCTTGAGAAGCGAGCGCGAGGTCCACGTGTGTATACGCCTGAGCAGACCGCAGGCTGGTCCCGTACCGAGTCCCAAGCAAGAAACGACCGGAGGAACGAAATGGCAAAGCGCATATTCGTGGGCAACCTGCCCTTCAGCGCTACCGATGACCAGCTGCGCGGCCTGTTCAGCGCGCACGGCGAAGTCGCATCGGTCAACATCATCACCGACAAGTTCACGAACCGCTCGCGCGGCTTCGCGTTCGTGGAGATGAGCGATGACGCAGCTGCGACGGCGGCCATCGCCGCCCTGAACCAGTACCAGCTCGACGGCCGGGCTCTGACCGTCAACGAAGCCCGCGAACGGACCGAAGGCGGTCCGCGCGGCGGATTCGGCGGCCAGGGACGCGGCCCGCGCCGGGGCCGGGACGAGAAGCGGGACTACAACCGCCCGCGCTGGTAGTACTCGCCGATTCTCAGGCGGGCGGGCTCAGGGCCCGCCCGCACTCTTTCTTGTCCGCCTCCCCCTTTCCTCCCTCCTCGTTCCTCCTTCATCCCTCATCCTTCCTTCCTCCTTCACCCTTTCCCTCGACCGCTGTTGACTTTCACGCACCCGCCTCTAAGATGCATAGGTTTGCGCAGTCAATCTAACCAACTGAACCGCCGGAGGTCGCGCCTATGAAACTGCTTGAGTCGGGCGCCGGCGAGCTGTTCCAGCCGCCGGACCCGGATGGGTTCCGCGAATGGGTCCACACGCGGAAGAACACGAAGATGGTGGACAAAGTCATGACCGAACAGGAAGCGGTGGCGAAGTTCGTCAACGACGGCGACTACATCGGCACCGAGCTCTACGGCACCGTACGGGCTCCGATGTCGCTCGTGCGCGAAACCATCCGCCAGGAGAAAAAACACCTGCGGGTGGCCGGCCAGGGCATCCACGAGATCGACCTGCTGCTGGCCGCCGACCTGGTTGATACGCTCGACATCACCTACATCGCCTGGGAAGTCTACGGCATTTCCTCCTGCCTCCGCCGCGCGGTCGAGTCCGGCCGGGTCAAGACAACCGACTGGTCCAACGGCGGCATCACCTGGCGGTTCAAGGCCGCAGCCATGGGCGTGCCGTTCCTGCCGATCCGCTCGATGCTCGGAACCGACACGCTCAAATACTCGGCTGCGAAGGTGGTCGAAGACCCGTTCACGGGCAAGCCGGTCTGCCTGATACCGGCGCTCTTCCTCGACGTCGGCCTCATCCACGTCCACAAGGCAGACAAGTACGGCAACTGCCGGGTCGAAGGCATCTCCGGATTCGTCCACGAGCTGTCGCGAGCCTCCAAGAAACTCATCGTCTCGACCGAGGAGATCGTCTCGACGGACGAGATACGCAAGTACCCGGAACAGACGGTCATCCCCTACTACCTGGTCGACGCCGTGGTCGAAGCCAAGTACGGCTCCCATCCCGGCGAGATGTGCTACCGCTACTGGCGCGACGGAGAGCACATGCAGACATTCCTGAAGGACTCGGCCGACCCGGCCAAGACCAAAGCCTACCTCGACAAATGGGTCTATGGGGTCAAGACCCACGACGAGTACGTCAACCTCGTCGGCATGGACCGTCTGAGGCAACTCGAATCCGAGATCGGAGGCAGATAATGGCCGGTTACAACGAGTCTGAGTTCCTGATTTGCCTCGCCTCCAAGCTTATGGAAGACGGCACCACTGCGTTCGTCGGCACCGGCGTCCCGATGCTGGCCGCGGCCCTGGCCAAACGGATGCACGCTCCGAACCTCGTCCCGATATTCGAGTTCGGCGGCACCGGCGCGTCCCTGGAGAAACTGCCGCTCGGGGTCGGCGACTCCCGCACCTTCCACAAGGCAGTGGCCGCCTCCGGGATCTGCGATATCATGGAAACCGCCTGCCGCGGCTTCGTGGAATACGGCTTCCTCGGTGGCGCCCAGATCGACGCGTTCGGCAACCTCAACACCACCGTCATTGGCAAGTACTGGCCGCCCAAAGTCAGGCTGCCCGGGTCCGGCGGCGGCAACGATGTCGGCTCCTTCTGCTGGAAGACCATTGTCATCATGCGCAAGCACGAACCCCGCTCGTTTGTCCCCAAGGTTGACTTCATCACCACGCCCGGCTTTCTCACCGGCCCGGGCGCGCGCGAAGCTGCCGGTCTGGCTCCGGGCGGCGGCCCTTACCGAGTCGTCACCAACCTCGCCCTGATGGACTTCGAGCCGGACAGCAAACGTATGCGGCTCATCGCCACCCATCCGGGCGTGAAGGCGGAAGACGTGGTCAAGGCGACCGGGTTCGAACTGCTCGTGGCCGACGAAGTCAGTGTGAATCCGGAGCCGACCGAGAAAGAACTCCGCCTCCTGCGCGAAGAGATCGACAAAGACAGGTACTACATCTAGGAGCATTACGAATGACGAAGTCCGAATTCCGAATCCGGAGCCGAAGCGGGGGGAGGGCGTGACACTGCCGGAACGGTACCGCAAGTTCCAGGCCGAGGCCCGCACCTTCTGCCGCGACATCATCGAACCGCGCGCAACCATGCACGACCTGACCGGCACGTTTGTGGACGACAACGTCAAGGCCATGGCCGAGCGCGGCTGGCTCGGCATCCTCTGGCCCAGAGAACTCGGGGGCATGGGTCTCGACTACCAGTCCTACGTCATCGCCGTCGAGGAGGTTTCGCGGGTCGGCGCCGCGACCGGCCTGACCCTTGCCGCCCATACCTCTCTCGGCACCTACCCCATCTACAAGTTCGGCACCACCGAGCAGAAAGAGAAGTACATCCCGCGCCTGGCCCGCGGACTCTACCTGGGCTCATTCGGCCTGACCGAGCCCAACGCCGGTTCGGACGCCGCCGGCATCGAGACCAAAGCGGTGAAAACCGACAAGGGCTTTGTCATCAACGGCAGCAAGCGGTTCATCACTTCCGGCAGCTATGCCGGGACCGTGATTGTCGCCGCGACGCTCGACCGCAGCCTCGGCCGCAAAGGCGTTACCTGCTTCATCGTGGAGACAGAGACGCCCGGCTTCAAGGTCGCCTCGGCTGAAAAGAAACTGGGCCTCAAAGGCTCGGATACGGCCGAGCTCGTGTTCGAGGACATGCTGGTCCCGCTCGACAGCGTGCTCGGCAAAGAGTACGACGGCTACCGCATCTTCATGGAAACGCTCGACGGCGGCCGCATCTCCATCGGCGCCTTCTGCCTGGGCATGGCCCAGTGTGCGCTCGACACCATGATCGAATGGTTCAAGGACCGGAAGATGACCCAGCTCGAATCCAAGGCGCTGGCCGACGTCGCGGTCCAAGTCGAAGCCGCCCGGCTGCTCGTCTACCACGCCGCCCAGATCAAAGACACGGGCGTACGCGTGGACAAAGAATGCGCCTTCGCCAAGCTCTTCGCATCCGAGGTCGCGATGTGGGCCACGGGCGTCGCGATTGACGCCATCGGCCCGCTCGCCATAACCGCCAGCATGCCGGTGGCGCGGGCCTACCGCGACGCCAAGCTCGGCGAAATCGGCGAAGGCACGTCCGAAGTGATGCGTATGATCATCGCCAAAGACGTAATCAAAGAAGCAAGAGAAGCGTGCTAGTATGAGTATCAAGGCTCTACGCTCTACGCATTACGCTGCATACCGGGCACCGGTCTGGCGTGATGCATCACGCGTGGTGCACAAAGCATCCCACCGGAGGAATCGATGGACCTGAGTTACACCAACGACCAGTTGATGGTCCGCAACATGGCAAAGGAGTTCGCCACCAAGGAACTCGAACCAAAGGCCGCCGAGATTGATGAGAAGGGCGAGTTCCCGCACGATACCATCAAGAAGATGGCCGAGTTGGGGCTGCTCTCGATGACCATCCCGGAGAAGTACGGCGGAGCCGCGTTCGACTTCCTCTCCCTGGCCATCGCCGTTGAGGAGATCTCCCGCGGCTGCGGCTCGACCGGAGTCATAGTTGCGGTTCACAACTCTCTCGTGGCCTGGCCCATAGCCAACTGGGGCAGCGAAGCCCAGAAACAAAAGTACCTGCCGAAGATGGCCACCGGCGAACTGCTCGGCGCATTCGGCCTGACCGAACCCAATGCCGGAAGCGACCCGGCGGCGATGGAAACCACGGCCGTGCTCAAAGGCGACAAGTACATCCTGAACGGCTCCAAGCGGTTCATCACCAACGGCGGCGTGGCCAAGGTCTTCATCGTCTTTGCCAAGACCGACCCGGCTGCCGGCACCAAAGGCATCACCGCCTTCATCCTCGACCGCGACGCCAAGGGTTTCACCCTCGGCAAGCACGAGAACCTGCTCGGGCTCCGCGGCACCGCCAACTGCGAACTGATGTTCGACGACTGCGAAGTCCCGGTCGAGAACGTCCTCGGTGAGGTCGGCCAGGGCTTCAAAGTCGCGCTGGGCACGCTCGACGTCTCCCGTATCGACATCGGAGCCCAGGCGGTCGGCATCGCCCAGTCGGCAATGGAGAAAGCGATTGCCTACTCCAAAGAACGCAAACAGTTCGGCAAGCCCATCTGCGACTTCCAGATGATCCAGGGCAAGATTGCCGACATGGCCTGCCGGACCATGGCCTCGCGCCTGCTCGTCTACTACGCCGCGCACCAGAAAGACTCGGGCAAGACCCGGTTCAACCTCGAATCGGCCATGTGCAAACTCTTCGCGGCGGAAACGGCGGTAGCGGTTACCCGCGAGGCGGTCCAGATCTACGGCGGGTACGGCTACACCAAAGACTACCCGGTCGAGCGCTACTTCCGCGATGCCAAGTGCATGGAAATCTACGAAGGCACCTCTGAAGTCCAGCGCATCGTCATCGCCCGGACCATGCTCGGATAGACTTCTTCATCCGCACAAAGCGGGAGGCCTCACGCCTCCCGCTGCTTTTCTGCCCGACTGAGCAGACCGAGCCGGTTCTAGCGCTGAATCACGACCTTGGTGACGCTGGACGCTTGACGCTCAATGCTCGACGCTCGACGCACGAAATAGACGCCGGACGCGAGCCGCGACACGTCGTTCGCGCCCTGCCGCAGGTCCAGCACCTTGCGGCCCGTAACGTCCAGCAGGGTTGGCCTTGGGCCACGATCCGAATTGCCGGCCAATTCGGTCATGTCCCGCGGCAGCACCAGGACCCCGCGCACGATTGTGGCTTGCGGTTTGTAGCCTACGGCTTGCGGCTGTTCTGTCACGCCCACGTGCACGCTGTCGCGGATAACCGACACGCTCGAGCTCGCATAGTTCAGGACCCAGGTGCGCATATGGACCGGGTCCCACGCCACTGCAAACGGCTGTGCGCCCACGCCGATGCTCGCTACGATGCTGTCCCGGTGCGCGTCAATCACATCGACCACGTTGTCGTCCCGGCAGGCACAGTAGACATAGCCATTCAGCGGGTCGTACGAAAGAGCCACCGGCCGGTAGCCGATGTCCATGTCGGCGACGACTGTATCCGCGTTCGCGTCAATCACGGCCACGGCGTCAGCCGTGCGCCGGGCGCAATAGACCTTGTTCTCCCTGGAAGTCCAGCAAAGCGCGGACGGGCCATAGCCGACGTCAATCCGGGCGGCTACCTGGGGGTTGCTGCCGGCGATGACCCAGACCTCGTCGCGGCCCGCGCCCGCGCAATAGACCTTGGCGCCCACCGGGTCGTAGCACAAGGCGGCCGGCGCCGCTTCAAGCGCAATTCGGGCGATCAGAGTGTTCGGCCCGCAGTCAATCACGCTGAGGTATGAGAGGGTAGCCACGTAGAGGTAGTTGTAATCCGGGTTGTAGCAGAACGCAATCGGTGATCCGCCGACCGGCACCCGCGCGACAATCGTGTCGCCGAAGGCATCGACGGCAACCACCATCGTGTCGGGACCGTTGCCGACATAGACGAGGTTGCTGGTGGTATTCAGGCAGAGCAGCGGCGACGCCGGAAACGCACCGGGCGGCCCGGTCTCGATCGTTGCCAGGACGCTGTCCGTTTCGCCGTCAATCACTGACAGGCTAGGGACAATCTGGTACTCGCCGCTGTTCGCGCAGTAGACTCTATCGCCAAACGGATTGTAGAGCAAAGCCTGCGGATGCATTGCCACGGGCACCACCGCGCCGATAGTGAGCGTCCGGCCGTCGACGACCACTACCTGGTTGTCGCCCGCGTCCGCGCAGTAGGCTTTGTTCCGCGCCGGGTTGAAGCAGAGCGCGGACGGCCGGGCCACGGTCGAGACGATGGTAATCAGCGAATCGCGCGCGCAGTCGATGACGCCGACCTCGCCCGCATCCATGTCCGCGGCAAAGACCCGTCTGCCCGAATCGGCCACGCACACGGTCGCTCCCGCGCCGCCGAACGGGACCGAAGCAAGGAGCGAGTCGGTGGCGCCGTCAATCGCCGCCACCTCATCTTCACCGACCGCGTAGACACGATTGTTGAGCGGATTGTACGCAACATCCGCGACCTCGGAGACATAGACCTCACGCACGACCGTATCCAGTGCACAGTCTATCACCTTGACCCAGTTCCCGCCCCCAGCATAGACCTTGTCGTTTACCGGGTTGTAGCAGAAACTAGACACCGCGCAGCCGAAGGTGGTGAGCACGGTGTCGGCCATCCCGTCAATAACGGTCACCGTGCCGTCACTGTTGTCCACGTAGAGCTTGTTCCGGTCCGGATTGTACGCGAGCCCGATCGGACACCAGCCGGTCGGAACCGTCGCGACCACGGCGTTGGTGGCCGCGTCGATAACGCTCACATTGTTGTCATTCGTGTTGGCGGCATAGACCACATTGCGGGTCGGGTTCCAGCAGATCCCGAACGGAAACCTGCCGACGGGCACGGTCGTGACTACGGTGTCGGCCGCGCAGTCGATGACCGTCACGCTCCACCCGTCGCAGTCCAGGCAGTAGAGCCGGTTCAGCGCGGCCCCCCAGGCCAGCGCCACCGGATAGCCACCGGTCTGAATGGTGTCGGTAATCTGCCCGGTGCCGCCGTCAATCACCACCACCTGGTCGCGGTCGAAAGCCGCGCCATACACCTTGTTCTCGGTTGAGTTGTACTCGAGGGCCCGGAACACGGCCTCAAACTTGACCCCGGTCAGACGCTGGCCGTCCCTGGCGTCGAGCACGAGCAGCGAGTGCGTGGTCTCGCCGGCTACGAAGATCCGGTTGTCGGCCTCGTCGTACGCCAGGCAGTTCGGGAACTGCAGCCCGCCGAACGAATCCGGGATGAAGACCGTGGCCTCAAGCCACTGCCCCGATGCCGCCGCCAGCGCGACGGCAACCAGCCCAATCACCGTCCACAGACCTCTGCGCCTCACAGATCCTCCTTCAATCGCGGCAGGCCCTGGCCCGTTCGTCCGGACTCAGGCGCGGACAGAAAAGGTAACCCGGTTGGATGAGGGACGAAGCGGACGCTCGGCGGGCAGGTTGACCTGCCTTCTGATACCTAATTGTGCAGCCGGTTTCCGATTCTGTCAATAGGGAATCGAGTTCGCCGGAAAACGGGCGGGAACCGGCAGCGGATCCCCGCCCGCTCCTGCAGACCGAGCCCCGGAAGATGGGGACTGCACCGCGCGTCGGCGCGCTCCGAGGGACTCTCGCCGGTTTCGCCTGGAGCCTGTGCCTTGGGGCTTCGTGCTTGCGCTGCTGCGCGCGACGTTCCGCCCGCGCAACCTCCCGTGCAAACGCAAGATACGCCGGCTTCCGGGGTTCATCAGCCACGAACACGTCCACCACCTCGCGCAGAAACTGCTCATACGAGCTGTCGCGGTGTGGAGGCTGGCGATGTCGTCTACTCACGATGTGGTTCCTATATAGTTATCCGCTTTTTCCCGGCAAAAAGTGCAACTTTCCCCGGAGTCCCTCCCCCCCGAGGGACCAGTCCCCTGGGTAGTCTCTGCCGCTGCCACTCCCGCTGTGGCTCTCGCAGTCACCCCTGCTGTGATGTCCGTAGTCTCATCCGTAGTCTCACCCGCAAAGACCCCCGGCGTGATGTCCGTAGTCACCTCCGCAGCCTCTCCCGTAGAGACTCCCGTCGTGATACCTGTAGTGACCTCCGCAGCCTCTCCCGTGAAGACTCCCGTCGTGATACCTGTAGTGACCTCCGCAGCCTCTCCCGTGAAGACTCCCGTCGTGGCACCCGTAGTCGCCCCCGCTGTCATAGCCGTGGTCTCTCCCGCGGTCTCACCTGCAGTCTCACCCGCAGTGACCTCCGCCCGGACAACGGCCGCGCCACTCGGCTTGACCGCGGGCCAATACCGCCAATTCTCACGCGTCGTGGGAACAACTCCGCCGAAGCCGGTCGTCGAACTAGTCGAACGGTTTGAGAGGGACCGCAAGGTCTTCCTGTCCCCTGACTACAAAGAAGAACAACTCCGCGTATCTTCCGGTCCGAGTCTGTCCATTCGTCATTCGTCCTTCGTCATTCGGACTTTCCTTGGGATGCCGGTCATCCACGAAGAGTCAATCAAGGTCGCGGGCGCGACCAAGGCGCCGGACTACACCTTCCGACTCGGCGGTCTGTCTGCGTGCAACGCGCGGGCAGGCCGCCGCGGCCTTGACCTGCCAGCGACGAGAGGCTATATTGATGCAGACACGAGGTGAAACATGAGCACAGTCGATGACACGGTCAAGTTGATAAGAGAGCTGCCCGACGAGCTCCAGGCCGAGGTAGCCGACTTCGCGCGGTTCTTGAAGGAGTCCAGGGCCCGACCGAAGCGAACCAGGTTCCGCCTAGATTGGGCCGGCGCGGGTCGTCACTTGAAGGGCAAGTTCACGTCAGTCGAGCTTCAGCACAAGGCCCTCGACTGGTGGTCGGATGACATACCTGCTCGACAGTAACGTCTGGCTCGAACTGCTGTTTGAGCAGGAACGCGCTGAGGATGTTCGGCGCTTTCTTGAGACCGAACCGATGGCCCAGATCGCCATCAGCGAATTCTCCGTGTACTCAATCGGCATCGCGCTGGCACGCAGCGGACTGGAGCACGCCTTTGTCTAGTTCGTCTCGGACACGCTTG
This sequence comes from Caldifarciminota bacterium, assembly GCA_016935295.1. GTDB lineage: Bacteria > Hydrothermota > Tepidihabitantia > Tepidihabitantales > Tepidihabitantaceae > UBA2258. The sequence continues at coordinate 9,907 of JAFGRF010000375.1, forward strand.
AGGGAACAGCTCTTGTCCGCATCCGACTCGACACAGCCGACCTCAAGGAGGTCATGAAGGTCAGAAAACGCTTCAAACTCGATATCGATGACGCGTACCAGTACGTGGCAGCCAAGAGACACGACCTCACGCTCGTCAGCTTCGATGCCGACTTCGACCGAACCGACCGCGGTCGCAAGACGCCGGCGGACATACTCGGTGAGCCGCACATTGCCCACGACAAGCCGCCGACCGAACCCGTCCGCCCTCGCCGCCGCAAACGGTGAACACACGACCAGCGATGGAATCCGACCCTCAGACTTGACGGAGGCGAGAAATATGGAAAGTGTCCCACTTTCCCCCTCTTTCCCCCTTCTGTTTCGGACCAATGGAAGTTGCAGCAGTTTGCCTTTGTGCGAGACGGGAATATGCTCTCGCGCTTCCGGAAAGGAAGAACCAGATGAAAGCACTTCTCTTTGCAGTGCTCGCAGTGCTGACCGTGGTCGCCTGTGGCCAGAGGAACGCCCCGGAGAAGCCGGCGGCGGTCACGCCGTTTCCTGCCGTTGCCTGCAGTACGCTGACCGAGGCCGAGGTGACGCAGTTCTTGAAGGTCCTGCCGACATTCAAGGCCGCGCTGAAGGCGGGGAAGTGGCAGGCCGCTCCGCCCGGACCTGACGAAGGCCCGGGCAGCTCGCTTGCCTCGTACGTCGAGGGGCTGAATGTCCCCGGTATGGAAGAGTCGCTTCGGGCGGCCGGCTCTGACTGGGGCACGGTCCGGGCAACTCTGTACAAAGTCTTTGCCGCTTCGGCGGCTCTCAACGTCGCGGCGGTGAGTCCGGCAGACGCGGAAGAGATGAAACGGGATACGAGCGAAGCCGGCAGAATGGCGTTCCTGAGCTTCCAGACCTACAGAGAAGCCTGCTCGCCCATACCCGCTGCGAATATGGAGGTCGTGCGAATCCACCAGGAGGTTTTCGCGCCGCTTCAAACACTCGGGCAGTAGTCTGCCGGCAGGAGTCAGGCTCCGGGACTCAATACCTCTCCCCTGTCTTTTGGCGTCGGGGTTTGGCCGCGGCTGCGCAGTAAGGTGTAGTCCCCGGTTCCTGGTCTCTGATTCTTGGTTTCTGGCTTCTGGTCTCTGGTTTCTAGTTTCTGGTTTCTGGTCTCTACTCCCCAGTCCCCGCTCCCTGGCCTTGCCTGCTGAATCCTCTCTTGGTGAATCCGGTCTAATGAACGTCTTAGAGAGGTTAGAACATAAAGGAGGATATGATGAGAACTGGAGTGCCCCCGGTAGCATGGACACCTGGAAAAGCGGGTGTAGCATGAGACCGGAGGTACGAATTGAGTCTGGA
>JAFGRF010000376.1 GCA_016935295.1 Caldifarciminota bacterium
CGCGCCATTCTAGTCGCCGTCTCCTCAAACGCAAGTAATCCGCCCGACCTTGCGCCACCGGGTCTTGCCTGCACTGGAGGCGCAAAGACGCGCCCTCGCTGCAACGTCTTGACTGACACAGGATTGGAGTGGCCACGGTTCCCTCTGGAAACCCACCCCGCATTGACCCAAATGCTCCAGCGGTGTATACTTGGCGGCAACTGAACGCAGGAGTACGAATGAGCACAGTGAAAGAAGAAGCGAGAGAACTGATTGACGGTCTGCCCGACCAAGCCACTTGGGATGACGTGATGTACACCTTCTACATCAGAAAGAAAGTGGACGCGGGACTGAAGGCTGCCAAGGAAGGTGACGTCGTCTCGCACGAGGGAGTCAAACAGCGGTTCCTTGACCGGTGAGAATCGACTGGGCCGGACCGGCGACCCGGGACCTGAGCAGTATTCGATCCTATATCGGGCAGGATTCCGAGTAATATGCAGACCGCTTCATCGAGAGAATCGTGGGCGCGGTCGAGAACCTCTCGACGATTCCCGAGATGGAACGCGTAATCCCTGAGACCAACATGCCGGACATCCGCGAATTGGTTTTCCAGAACTACCGGGTCATCTATCGTCTTGAGACCGACCGCGTGCTCATCATTACCGTTGCCCATGCCGCTCGCGACCTGACGAGACAGACACCGGCGCCTTGGGACGTTCTCTAGCGTCCCTCCCTGCCGCTTGACATTGGCCGGAATCGCCATAGCCTGAATCCAAGATGCGGATGCGCACGCCCTGGCTGACGGCTGCCGTCACCGTGTTGTTGTTCATTCTGGCGACTCCGGCGTGCGCTGTGGATGACGTAGAGGGCGCGTTAGGGCTTCGGGAATGGCGCCGACTGGCCCATGCCGCCAAGCCGCCCAAGGTGCAGTGGACGAAAGCTTACAGAGCATCGTCTTCGGGCAACTGCGTCGTCCAGACAAGAGATGGTGGCTTCGTCGCCGTGGGGGCAACTGCCCCAGACACCGGCGGAAGCAGCCGGTACTACATGGTCAAGACTGACTCGCTAGGAAATGTCGAGTGGCAGAGAAAGGGTGACTGGACTCTCAAGAGCGATGCCAAGTCGGTCATCCAAACCCTGGATGGCGGCTACGCGCTTGCCGGATATGCATTAGCTCCCGGTAGAGCGTACGGTGTCTACCTGGCGAAGTACGGGACACTCGGGAACCTGACTTGGCACGCTGTCCTAAGCACGACTGCCTTGCAGGCCTATTCCGTGCTACAGACCGAAGACGGTGGCTACGCCGTGGCAACAAATGGCCTTGCCGGAGGGCAACTGTTAAAGACTGACAGCCTGGGAACGTTGCTCTGGAGCAAGACGTTTTGTCCAAGCTGGTACACCACACAGAGCATCCCCATGCAGCGTACCAAAGACGGAGGGTTCATCATTGGCGCGAGTACCCTAATCAAGCTGGACTCCGTCGGCAACCTGCTATGGAGCAAGACGTATGACAGCGTTATTGCCGTATACTCGGTCCTGCAGACGCCAGACGGCGGATATGCCGCCACGGGCGTCGTGAGGCAAGGTGAGTCTGCCCGGCCGCTGTCAATGGGATACTCGACCCCAAGAGTCTCCATGTACCTGCTCAAGACCGATTCACAGGGCAACTTGACGTGGAAGAAGAACTACCAGGATACGCTTCGAAGCAGCGTTGGGTTCTGGGTCGAGCTAGCGGGGGAAGTTGGTCTCCATGGCTTCGGGCTTGTTGCCACCGGCTCTGAGTCATCCCCCGAGCGATACGCAGGCTATGTAGTGAAGACCAACGCGAGCGGCGAGGAGCGATGGCGGATGACTACTGCCCCGCCTCCGCAGTGTCTCAGACGGACTTCAGACGGAGGCTACATTCTCGTAGGTAGCTCGCACGGGCTGGTGCTTACCAAGCTCGCGCCCGAGCGGGGCCGCTAGCGTGCGCGTGGCAGGATCATTGACATCATTGCAGCCAGTCCTGGAATTCGCCCAGTGAGAACCAGACGCATCAGGTCTCTCTCCCTCCTCATCGCCGTGGCGTTGCTGACCGTTGGATGCCACAAGAAGGTGTCCAATGGTTGGTTTCCGCTGGAGCTTGGCAGCAAGTGGACATACAGGCTGACGAGCGCTTCGGACACCGGAGACTTCACGATAACCGTGACCGAGGTCGGTGAGGTCAAGCACCATGCCAAGGCAGACACCGACAGCGCGCTGACGCTTGCGAACGTCTTCCCGTTCAACAATCTCGACGGCGACACATCCTGTTTCTACACGGTGAGCGGAGACACGACCTGGCTCGGGGCTTCCGGCGGCTCAGCGCCCCTCATGGTCATGGTACAGCCGCTCGAATCGGTCGCGGTCTGGCGCTGGACCTACCTGCTCTGGACCGACTCGGCAGTGGTGTCGGGCAAGACGGACGTCATTGTCCCCGCCGGTACATTCAAGAACTGCTACGAGGTGGACTACTACGGGCTGCTCGGTCAGCATTACTACCGAGTCTGTTACGCGGAAGGGTTCGGGGCGGTGAAGGGCGAGGGTTTCACGGCACCGACGTGGAAGTTCGAACTCGTGTCCTCCGACCTGCCGTAGCGGTTTCAGAGTCCGGATAGTTCAGAAGTCAGAAACCAGAGACCAGAATTCAGAGAGACGGACGAGCGACCGCGGATGCTTCCTGCCACGTTTCACGTCGCTTGCCTCAGCCCCCCCCGTCGCCAGTCGCTCTACAACCCGGCAAATCGCCCTGCGAACAGCGCCGCAAGTTGTTCTGTAAGTGGTCCTGCAAGTCATCCTGCGAGTTGCGTCGCAGATTACGCTGAGAGTTGTATCGAGGGTAGCATCGGGAATCGCAGTCGGGGTAGCACCGGTCGTAGCAGTCTGAGTCATCTTCAGAATCGCCCTGCAGACCGCGGTCGATGTCACCCCGAACGTAGCTCAGACAATCCCCTCGAGAACGACCCTGGAAGCGACTCTGGAAACCGCCTCCCGAACCGTCCCCGGGACGACCCCCAGGGCCGCTCGCGCAGCGACACTAACGCCCGTTCATTCCTTGTTTTATCCTCCATCTGAGCCATTGACCCGCATTATACAGACCTGTATAATGCGGACAAAGGCGGCACAAACATGAAACGCTCCAGAGAGATGTTCAAAGTCACGGAGAAGATGGGCGCGCGGCTGCGCGAGCTGCGCCTAAGGGAGGGCATTACGCAACAGGAACTCGCGGTCCTGATGGGCAGGCAGGGCAAGGGCAATGCCTTCCTAATCAGCCGCTTCGAAGGCGGCCATGTCCCCTATCCTTCGTTCGGCTTCGTGGCCGACTATCTGCGCGCGTGTCGGGCTTCGTTCACCGACATCGCCGACCTGCTCGAGGCCTACACCATGCAGCCCACGGTGATAGAACAGCGCGGGTACAGGCGCGTGCGCAGTCTTGCCTCCAAGCTGCCGCAGCGCGTGGCGAAGGCCGTCGAAAGGTACGATCACGGCGTCACCAAAACGAAGCCCAAGCCGGAACCGGTGCGCAAGCGAGTCGCGCACGCAAGGGCGTACGCGCAGGCGCAGGAGCAGCAGCGCCAACTCAATCGACTGGTGGAGGCCGAGATTGCAGCCGCACACCTTGGGTCCGTTTCACCCGAGGCGGTCTACCTACGGGTCTACGCACGGAAGCTGTGGCGGCTGCTCAGCCGCAGCAAGGACGAGCGCAAGCTCAAGCCAAAGCTGGAGGCGTTGGAGCGTTGGGCCACGGATACGGGACTTGGGACAATTGAGGTCCTGGCCGTGTTGCGTGGCCGTATAGCCGAACTCTCGGGCCGGCCGTTTCGAGACTGACCCGATTGCGCAGCGGGGCTGCCGGCTTTCCAGAAAGGCGGGAGCTTGCGCTCCCGCACTCCAAAGCTAGCGTTGCGGGCCGGCACCGCCGCCCGCGCCGCCTGCGCCTTCCTGCTCGATTCCCTCTCCCGCGCGCATCTTCGGGTCGAACTTGAAGTTGTTGAAGTTGTAGCTCACCGCGAGCGAGACCGTCGGGCCTTCGGTCTTGTACGATGTAATCGTACGGAAGCCCTCACCCTCGGTTCTCCAGTGCTGGGTTCTGGAGCCCAGGATGTTACTCAGGCGCAGCGTTAGCGAGAGCGCGCGGTTGAGCAGGCTCTGCTTGACCGCGAGGTTGGCTCCGAGCCATCCGTCCGATGTGGTCGTGGCGCCGATGCTCGGCCCGGAGTAGTAGCCGTTGAGCTGGACCTGCGTGTTGGTGGCCGGCCGGAACGTAAGGTTGGCTGAACTGCTCCAGGTGATAGTGGTGCGGGGCGTGTCTAGTCCGATTGCCGTCGCTTCCTCGCGATAGTGGTAGACATCGCCGGTCAGGTACGCCGTGAACCACTTGAACGGGGAGACATTCGCGGTCACCTCGACCCCGATTGAGCGGTCGCTCCCGACGTTCGCGGCGGTCTGAAGCAGCACGGTCGAATCCGGTACGTATCTCTTTGTGATCCACTCGACTATGTCACTCGTGGTCCGGTAATACGCCTCGGCCGACACGAAGTTGGCGCCGAACGGCACTTCGCAGCCCACCTCCCAGGAATTGGTGTAGGAAGGCCTTAGCTCCGGGTTGCCGATACTCACCCAGTGTTCGTCGTACCAGACCTCAACGGGCCGCAGGTACCAGGGGTCGGGCCGGTCGATACGGCGCGCGTAGCTGGCCGTAATCTGCTTGCCCGAACCCAATCCGTAGGTCGCGTGCAGACTCGGGAAGTAGTCCCATGCGCTCCTCGCCCACGGGTTGGCCGAATCCGCGACGGTCACGACCCGATTCCCGTACTCGCCCCGCAGTCCTGGCTGCACGCCCAGTTCGCGCCAGCTCCAGGTGTAGGTCGCGTAGAGCGACTGGATGTTCCGCGTACCACCGTAGCGATGGCTGGATAGCGAATCCGGCCACCAGGAGCTTCCGGCGGTGTCGTACAGGCTTATCTGCAGATCCTGGTCCGTACCCTCCAGCCGACTCTGGAACCCGGCTTCAAACTTGTCCTGCTGACGTACCGGCAGCGTGTACCCGAGTTCGAGGTTCGCCCGGTTCATCGGCCCCAGTTCCCTGGTGTGACGCCCGCTGGTGGTGTCGTTTCCGGCCGAATCCATCTCGGTCGAGAACGAGTTGTTCCCTCCGCTGTTGATAACAGCGTATGCACCAGCCGTCAGTTTGTGCCCGGCCGTGTCGAGCAGGTGCTCGTGGTCGGCAGTCACGAAGTAGAAGAGCCTTGAGTACTCCCAGTCGCTGCCTGACCGGTAGTATCGAGGCGAACCAATGGGCAGATTGAGTTCCACTCGGTCAGAGCTACCGTCGGAGCGGCCGCCGAAGCTACCCACCCGACCGGAGATGCTCGACTTGTCACGCGGGCTGAACGTAAGGCCCAGTCCGGCCCGTCCGGCTCCGGTCAGCCAGTTCGACGTTCCGGTTCCGACGCTTGCCCGCAGCAGAGTGTCCGTCTCGCCGAGTACAACCCTGCTTGTATCCTGGCTCGTGTGGTCATAGGTGTAGTTACGGACGTTTCCGCCCGCATAGATGTTGGCGATCCCCTGACGGACGCTGACCAGCGCGTCCGCGCCGTAGCGGTTCTTCATCCCGCCGTTGGCGTTCAAGAGCGCGCTGGTGCCGCGCCCCTTCTGCTTCTTCAGCAGGATGTTAAGGATGCCGGCGGCGCCGTCCGGTTCGTACTTCGCGGACGGGTTAGTGATAATCTCGATCTTGTCGATGGTCTGGGCCGGGGTCTGCTTCAGCACCTCGTTGGGGTCGAGCAGCGTGGGCTTGCCGTCGATCAGTACTTTGAAGTTGGCGCTGCCGCGAAGGGTGACGTTGTCTTCGATGTCCACTTTCACCGACGGCACGTCGCGCAACGCGTCCACGGCTGTACCCGAGGCGGCGTTCGGTAGTCTCGAGACGTCCACCACTTTCTTGTCCACCTCATAGCTGACCGCCGGTTTGTCGGCCGTCGCCTCTACGCCCTGCACCGGTACCGGTGCCTGCTCGAGTTCGATGCGACCAAGGTCGACCTGCGCCCCTCCGGCAATCTCGACCTCCTTTACCGCCCGGTCCCGGTACCCGATGAAGGAAACCTCCAGGTAGTAGCGCCCCGGCTTCACGGCATCAAGCCGGAACCCGCCCGTCTTGTCCGTGATGGTACCGTTCACCTGCGTACTCTCGGGCAACGAGTAGAGCACCACATTGGCATACTCCACCGGTGCCCCCTGCCCCGCGTCGAACACGCTGCCAGCTATTGTCCCTGCTCTCTCGCCCGCGCCCGTCTGCGCCGCTGCAACGCCGACCAGGCATATGGCGACCGCCGCTACCGCAAAGCACGTTTTCATGGGCTCCCTTCTGTACACGATTTGGACGTAGTCAGGCACGGAGATGTTGCGTCCCGGCTCGTGTCCCCAGCCACAAGCAGAACTTCCATCATCGAAGTGTCTGGAGTATCATATATGAATGCTGAATAGTCAATCCCGGCTGCCTGTGGCAGCCGTAATCATTCTCACCCTTGCTGCGGCAAGCGCTCTCTTCGCACAGCCCGGACCCGAGGCCGGCCGCGGCACGGCCGCCGGCTCGATCACCGGCCAGGTCTATGACGCTGACCTAGACGTACCCATCGAGTACGCCAACATAGTGCTGCGCAGCCTGCGTGACAGCTCCCAGGTGAACGGCACCATCACCGACAAATCGGGCAGATTCGTGCTGAACGGAATCCGCCCCGGCCGCTATTTCGTGGAGGTTTCGTTCATCGGCTACCGTGACAAGACGGTCGGCAACGTTGCCGTGGGCACGGGCGCGACCAAAGACCTCGGCCGGCTGACGCTCAGGCAGTCCGCGGTGGCGATGCCGGGCGTCGAAGCGACCGCGGAGCGGCCCACGCTCGAGTACCGCATCGACAAGAAAGTAGTGGACGTATCAAAGATGGCCACCGCCGCCTCCGGCACCGCGGTCGACGTGCTCGAGAATGTCCCATCGGTCAAGGTCGACGTCGAAGGCAATCTCACCCTGCGCGGGAGTTCGAATTACACCGTGCTCATCGACGGCAAGCCGTCGCCGGTCGAGGGTTCGGACGCGCTGCAGCAGATTCCGGCCGGCACCATCGACAAGATCGAGCTCATCACCAACCCGTCGGCCAAGTACGACCCGGAGGGCATCTCCGGCATAGTCAACGTGCTGCTGAAAAAACAGCGACAGGCTGGTCTCAGCGGCACTGCCGGTCTGGACGGTGGCTGGCCCCGGCGCTACGGAGGCAGCCTGCTCCTCAACTACCGCTTCAACGGCCTCAGCCTGTTCGCGGGCGCGAACGTGCGCAACGGCAGGTTCCCGGGCACCCGCATGACCGAAAGCTGGACGTACGACGACAGCACCGGTGATACGACCTTCAGCAACTCTTCCGGCACCGGCGACCGCGGCCACAGCTCCTACGGCCTGCGCGCCGGCGGCGACTACAAGTTCTCAAACCACGACCGCACCAGTCTGAGCGTCCGCTACGGCGACCACGGATTCGGCATGAACCAGTCGGCAACCTATACCCGCTGGATTTCAGCCGCGACCGACACGGCCCGCGAGCTGAGCCGGGACTCCTCGCGCCGCGGCGGCGACCACATCTCTATCAACCTCGACCACCAGCACACGTTCGACCGCGAGGGCCACGAACTGGCGGCGTCGGTCCACTACATGCGCCGCGGCGGCGACGAATGGTCGACTAACCTGCTGCTCGATACGCTGGGCAACATCATCAGCGGCCGCCGCGAGGAAGAGACCGGGCCGCGCCAGCCGATACGCATGAAGCTCGACTACTCGCTGCCGCTCCGCACCGAGGACAAATTCGAGGCCGGATACCACGCGGCAATCCACCGGGCACAGAGCAACAGTCGGGTCTTTGAGTACGTATCTGCCGCTGACAGCTTCGCGTTCCGGCCCGAGTACAGCCAAAGCGTGAAGTACTCAGACAACATCCACGCCCTGTACACCCAGTATGCGGGCAAGCTGTCCGGCTTCGGGTTTCAGCCGGCGCTGCGCGTCGAACGCTCGGACCGCGCGGTCGTGTC
>JAFGRF010000377.1 GCA_016935295.1 Caldifarciminota bacterium
CACAGGTCGGGGTCACCAGCAGACCGGCCGGACTTCCTATCGACCCACCGCCGCCGCGCTCCTCGCCAATCCCAAGTCCCTGCACGCCGAAGAACAGCACGGCGCTGACATCGTTCACTGCCACCAACGTGTCCTGGAAGACGCAAATGCGCTCGGCCGAACTCGGGGTGTCGTACTTGTCCTCCAGCCTGATGTCCACGAGGTCGGAGACGTCGAGCAACCATACCCCCATGTCTCCGTTGCAGAGCACGGCGGCGTTCCTAATGACCGCCACGTCGAACATCTCGTTGTGGTCCGGGTCCTTGTACCAGCCGACCACGTGCGGTTCCCCCGGGTTGGCGACGTCAACCACCGTCAGTCCCTCGGTGTAGTCAGCCACGTAGGCGAGATGACCGCGGACCGTGATGCCCGGGGCCGAGCCTCTGAGCGAGCACTGGGCGACCTCTACCGGAGCCAACGGGTTCGATATGTCGAAGACCTCCAGCATCATGTAGCGCGTGGCATACAAGTAGGGCCGTGAGGGGTCCAGGGTAATGGCGTAGTTGCCTCCGCTGTAGGCGCATTCTCCTGCCACGCGCGGCATGGTGGAATCCGAGATGTCGACGGCCACAACCCAGTCGTAGCCGTAGTGTCTGAGCCCACCAACGTAGTAGAGATAGTCACCTCTCACGACGAGATTGGTGGAAGGAAGAAAGGTATCAGAAGCTGACACGAAGCAGGGATTCTCGGGGTCGCTCACATCGTAGACGTACAACCCGCCCGGGCTGGCGTTGGAACAGAATAGTAGCTCTCCGCGAACCGCGGCTCCGTCGGTCGGCGCAGGAGCCCGACCGAGCTTCTGAGGCACAAGTGGATCGGACAGTCTGTGGATATCAACTCCTGACCCACCGCGGGTAAAGAACCCAAGGTTGTCATGGGTGACAGGTCGTCGGAAATGCGCTCCGAACGAGACATTGGTCACGTACGACGGGTTCACGGGGTCGGAGACATCGACCTCAACCAGACCCACGGAAGGGTCTGCCTGCAGCATGTATACTCGATTGCCCGACACGCCGATCGCTTCAACCTGACCACTTGCATACCTGAAGGTACTGAGTTCCTTCGGCTGGGTCGGGTCGGCGACGTTCAGGACCGCCATCCCTTTGGTGAAGATGGACGGGAAGGCGAGTGTATCGCCGGGCCGCAGCGCAATACCTATGACCGCGGCACCACCCGGAGGCCGATAGGACGACAGCTCAACAGGAGTAGTAGGTTGGCTGATGTCATAGAGAACCAGGTTCGGGCTTGAGGCGCCGTCCACCATAGAGCAGGCGTACAGGATGCTGTCTCTGATTGCCACCTCAGCGAAACCCTGTCCTGAATCTATGACCGACGCGACCTGCACAGGATCTGCCGGGTCGGTGATGTCGAACACATAGACCGCGCCGATGCGAGGGAAGAAGCTATGGGCAGCTAGATAGAGATAGGGATAGCAGACTTCCAGCCCCCACGCCGGTTCGTCTACGGACAGGGACCCGACCCGAACGGGCTGCTCCGGGTCGGAAACGTCAATGACAACCAAGCCTTCGTAGTAGTCACCGACGTAGACATGGCCAGCATGGTGACCGACGCCCCACGCATATGTCATGTCCGGGCAGTGACCGACAATGCTGGGATTCGCGGGGTCGGATACGTCTGCCACGACCAGCCCGTTGTAAGAATCTGCAACATACAGGTACGGCGTGTCAAGATCCATGTGTCTTGTGTACCCATCCGTTGTCTGACTGGATACTATCTGGATGGAATCTGGGTCTGAGATGTTCAGAATCTCGAATCCGGCGTAGGTTGGGACGTAGCAGAACGTGTCCCTGTACAGCACAGACATCCCGAATCCCGGACTTGGCGGGTCCGGTGTGGTTGACAGATACCGCAGCTGCATTCCCAGAAGAGCAAACAGAAGCATGTGCATCATGACTGCTACCTCCTGCTAGGGTGAGTCTACGCTTGCCTCGGAGCGAGTCAAGCTCAGACCGACCCCATGTGCCCGACGATCAGGACTTCGGCGCAGGGATGTCCGTCCCCGGCGACAACCACATCGCACGTCTGCTCGCGCTTCATCGTCGCGCTGATTCTGGGTATTCACAGGCGTCAGTAGACGCCAAGCGATGCACGCATCCCATGACGGAGCGATGGATAAACCCACCACACCGGTCGTGATGGAACAGGTCTGGGTCACGACCAAGTAGCGACCCATTCAGTTCACAAGGGCGGGCGCAAGCCCGCCCTTCAGTTTGCGGGAGGCGAACGGCGGACTACGTCTTCGGCGCGGGGATGTCGAAGACGTCCCGCGCCAGAGGCGCGAGTGACCAGTTACCAGGTCGCAGTTGGCAGTGGCGGACGCGGACCCGCAGTCACTACGGCCCGTCGACATCGAGGACGTTCCTGCGCGCTTTGGCAAGGACCGTGGGGTCGCAGCCGCGGGTTGCCCACTTGTCGAGCACTCGGCCCGTAGACACCCTTCTTCCGGGGAAAAGAGGGACACTTCCCATATTTACGGCCTCCGTCAAGTCTGAGGGTTCGGACTCCGGCGCTGGCCGCTTGCCTGCCGTCTGCGGCTCTTCGGGCGGGCGGGCTTGGTGAACGGCCTATCGCGGGCGATGAAGTCATTCCGCTGGACACGGGCGGGCCGGTCAGCGGCGACGCTCTGCGCCAGCAGGGGCGAAGCCAACTCGTGCCGGCGCTCGCGGCGGTGGGTTGATGGAACCGCAGCGACACGGTTGCCCGAAGGTGCATTTCTGGGAACCAGCTTGAGCTCGACTCGTGCGTCGAACACCAGCGCAATCTTGGCCAAGGTCTCGAGGGTCGGGTTGAACGTGGTGTTGAACACCTTCGTGATGTACGCACGCGAGCAGCCGAGCTTCGTCGCGAGGTCGGTCTTGGTCAGTCCGCTTTCATCCATCAGCCGGCTAAGTTCCTCGGCAAACTCCAGCTTCAGATACTCCGTCCAATAAACCGGGTCCTGCTCCAGCTTCTCGCCGAGCCTGCGGAACCACTCTGCTCGTTCGGTCAATCCAGAACTCCTTCTTCAATGCACATCTGATGCAGCCGTTTCACCTTGTCTATCTCGGTCCGATACGCCGCCTTGCCTCCGGGCTTCCGGGTGCCGTGCGTGCAGACGACCACGCGGGCGCCGTGAAAGAAGCCGAACAACCTCGTGCTGGATTCGTGTTCCTTCAACTCGAAGACGCTACCTTCCA
>JAFGRF010000378.1 GCA_016935295.1 Caldifarciminota bacterium
CGCCACGCGTCCTCGATGAAACCATCCAAGCGCGGCGGGCACTCCGCGCGTCCGACGTTGATTGTCTTGGCGGGTGCTGCCGCCACCAGGATGACAAGAATCAGGTGCATCTCGCCTCCATTCTGCCGTACCGGACTGGCGCACGTCCGGCCACGCCCGCGCCCATCACTTCTGTGCTCTCCTTGCCTCGCGGAGCCTGTCCTGAGCGAGACGGAGGGATTTCTCGACTCGCTCCGCTCGCTCGAAATGACCGACGAGTCGAATGGGCTCTCCCTCTCCTCTCGGAGGAGAGGGCTGGGGTGAGGAGACTTGTCCGAACCTCTTGGTGTCTTTGTGTCTTGGTGGTGAAATTCCGCTTCCGCACTTCTGACTTCTGCCTTCTGACTTCTGCCTTCGGTTGGGCCGCCTCACCGTATCTCCTCCAGCGTGTCCGCATCCGGGTCGTAGTTGATCAGCGCCCGCGTCGGCCGCGACAGGGCGAGCGGCGCGAAGCAGAACAGCGTGACCACAAAGGTCGCCGCAATCAGCGGGCGCAGCGGCAGCACCTCGGCCAGCGCCCCGCCTGCGGCAAAGGCCAGCGGCGTGAGGCCGCCGGCAATCGTACCGATGAAGCTGAACACCTTGCCCCGCAGGTTCTGCGGCACCGCGGTTGCCATCGTGGCGCTGAGGAACGAGTTGACCACGGCATTGGTCGCCCCGAACGCCGCCGCCAGCGCTACCATGACCGGGACGATCAGCCAGGCCGGCATCAAGGCCGCGCAGGCCATCGAAAAGAGACCGCAGGCATAGAATATTCTGAACCGGATCCGATAGGCGATCTTCCTGGCCGAAGTGAAAAGGAATCCCGCAAACATGCCCCCGGTCAACGCGGCCATCACGATGCCGTAGCCGCTCGAGCCCAGCCCGGGAGTGCGCTGAAACAGCGGCAGGAAAAGGGTGATGCCGATGACCGCGAAGAAGTTGAGCGCGGCAGCCGTCAGCACCATGTAGCGGATACCGCGGTACTGCCAGACAAAGGCGAGGCCGGTCTTCAGGTCGCGAAAGAACCGGAATTCGGCAGCTTCATGCCGCACCTTCGGAACGCGGATGGGCACCGAGGCCACTGCCGCGACCAGGTACGAAATCCCATTGGCCAGGAACATCAACGGCGCACCCAACAACTGGAAGAGGAATCCGCCCGCGGCGTTGCCCAGCACCCCGGACCCGGTCTGGAGCATGGCGAACGCGGAATTGGCCTGCACAATCGAACCCCTGGGCACGATGTCCGGCATCGTCGAACTGACCGCCGGGTTGAAGAACGCCGATGCGATGCCGATGATGATACCGGCCACCAGCACCATCCAGACCTCAATCAAACCGGTGAACGCGGCAACACCGACCAGCACAACCGCCAATCCACGAACCATGTCCATGGCCACCAACATCCACTTCCGGTCCGCCCGGTCCACCAGCACGCCGGCAAACGGCGCAATCGCCACCCGCGGCAGCGACGAAGCGGCCATCAGCGTACCCATGATCACCGTGGAGCCCGTCTTGTTGAGCACCCAGAAACCGAGCGCAATCGCGTAGACCGCGTCACCCAGGGCCGAGACGAGTTGCCCCTGCCACAGCAGGTAGAAGTTCAGATTCCACAGTCTGGGCTTGTCCACAGCGACAACGGGGGCCGGTTCGACGACAACCCCCGGCTCAATCGCCGCCACAGCCGCCGTGGCGCTCGGGGCAGTACCGTTCGGCATGCCGGCCGGCCTAGTTCGCGAAGAACTCGGAAGGCCGGACGTCGAAGGCTACGGGCGACTGGGGCCACGACCCGCGGACCACGACCTCCGGTATCTGGTTGGCAGGCACTACAACTTCCGGCATCAACCAGTCCGGACGCTCTGCCGTCACAACGACCTCGGGCACATCTCCGCGACGGGACATGACCGGATTGTCCGACAATCCGGATCGTGTCCCTAGCCTTGAGCCAGCGGTCGCCAGCAGCGCAACCAGAGCAAGAGTCATCGACGAACCTGCGAGCAGTCTCATAACAGACCTCCCTATCTGCGAATCAGTCACTCCTACTAGACGCACCCCCGGCAGGGAATGTTGCCGCGAGTTATTGCATCTCGACGCTATTATTAGTAGCTTCATGATACGTTAGTAGCAAAATACTACTAATTGAGTCCCCGCTGTCAAGCTCTGCTCTGGGGCACGGTCTGGAGGTGCTTTTCGGGTCTGGGTCCGCCTGATACGGCGGAATTCGAGGCTAGCTGACCGGCGGGGGCGACTCGCCCTTCCAGCCGTAGACGGCGAGGGGGGTGGTGCCGTCGGCGTTGAACCGGACGCCCTCGGCCGCGAGTAGCCTCCGCTGAAGGACTCCGCCCTGGCCGGGCAGCGTTATCCGCCCGCCGGCGGCGAGCACGCGGTGCCAGGGCAGGTCCTTCTGGGTGTGGAGCACGCGCACGACCTCACGCGCCCCGCGCGGTTCTCCGGCCATCCCGGCAATCTGGCCGTAGGTCGCGACCTTGCCCTTCGGGATGCTCCGAATCAGCTCAGCCGCCCGGAACGTGAAGCTGTCAGGCGCGGATTCAGCAGGCATTCAGGCTTCTCCTCTCTCCATTGTGCACACGCACGCGACGGTGTCAACCAAGGCCCGGCCATCCTGGTTCTTTGCCCTTACCTCTGCCTCCACCTCAGCCTCAACCTATGCCTTTGCCTCAACCTCCACTGTTCCTACAGGGGCGAAGCCAACCTCAACCTCTACCTTATTCCTCTGCCCCTCATTCGGTCTCTCATTGCACCTCACATTGCACGTCAGAAAGCGTCGGTCAAAGGACCGTTCACTGCGTAACGCACTGCGTCTGCAACTGCGTCATCGACTGCATCCTGCACTCGACCTTAATCTTGACCTCAACCTGCATCGATTATTGCACGACGAAATGCTCGCGAAATTGCTCGCGGCATTGCACC
>JAFGRF010000379.1 GCA_016935295.1 Caldifarciminota bacterium
ATGCCGTCTTTGAACGGTTTGGTCTCTGGAGCGGACCGAATGAATCACTACGCAGATTATGCGCAATCACTTAAGACGTCGTGTATAACTGAATTGTACACATTCGGCGGCTGCCGTCAAGCGGCGAAGAAGCGACCGTCCCGGCTACCCTTGCAGGAGAGCCCCCTGGGCTCTTGTCACCGGGACGGGACCTTTGAGAACATCACGCAGGCCCCGGGCCTCAGGATCCCACCCGCTTGGGGCTGCCGTCGCTTCGGACGACCAGAGGTGGTTCCCGCGCATGCCTGCTACGGGATGGTAGCCGGCACCAGCCTCAAGTCAAGCGCCGTCGCCGCAGAAAGGAAACCATGAGCCTCTCCGACCAGATTGCCCGCTACATGAGCCTGCGAGGGCCGCAGGCCGTAGTCCGCCGGCCCTCTTCCTACACCGTTTGACATGCGAGAAAGTCTGCCGATAATGGACGCGAGAGCACGGCAGTCCGGTACCATAAGTCGGCTCGGTCGCTTGACATTGCCGCGACACGGGGCTGTTCGTGACTCTCTTTTCGTAGTCCTTCGTCCTTGGTTCCTCGCCCCTCGTTCATCGATTGCAGACCAGCCCCGGCGCCTGGGTCGCTGCTCAGGCCTCAAGCCGCAAGCCGCGCTGCCGCAGGCAGCGAGTGAGCAGTTAGGCGTGCGCAGTTAGGAGTGAGCAGTTAGGAGTTAGGAGTCGGACGCCGTCGGCTGACCGCTTCCGGCCACCCGACCACTGGACCACTTGATCTCTCGATCCCTCTCGCTATCGATTGCAGATTGGCGCGGGCGCGGCCCGCGAGCGACCAGCCGGGGTTAGGCTGCGCCGGACGGCCGGTCGGAGCCGTAGACGTTTTCTTTGATGAAGCGCAGGTCACTGCGCCAGGCTTCCGCCACCTTCACCCGCGTTTCGAGGTATACGGGGCGGCCGAGGAAGGCCTCGATTGCTCTCCTCGCCCTCGACCCCACCCGCTTCAAGGCCTTGCCGCCCCGGCCGATGAGTATCGCCTTCTGTGAGTCGCGCTCGACATAGATGGTCACAAGGATGTAGTCTTTGCGGCCCGGACGCTCTTTGAACTCGTCCACCACCACGGCGGTCGAGTAGGGTATCTCTTCGCCGTAGAGGTTGAACACGGCTTCGCGCACGAACTCCG
This sequence comes from Caldifarciminota bacterium, assembly GCA_016935295.1. Taxonomy (GTDB): domain Bacteria; phylum Hydrothermota; class Tepidihabitantia; order Tepidihabitantales; family Tepidihabitantaceae; genus UBA2258. The sequence goes on from JAFGRF010000379.1 coordinate 1,166, forward strand.
CGGCAAAGAACTTCTCGGGCCGGTCCGCGACCGCATCCGGCGGGTAGAACGGCTGCCCCTCAGGCAGGTGCTTGGCCACCGCCGCTTTCAGCTCGTCGACGCCGCCGCCTTTGAGCGCCGAGACCATGAACACCTCGGCCGCACCTTCTCTGCTCAACCGCTCTACCTCGGCCAAGAGCGTGCCCTTGTCCCTGACCAGGTCTACTTTGTTGAGCACGGCCAGCACCTTGCGCCCGGAGAGCCTGGCGGCAGCCTGCGCGGCCTCCTCTTCGGGCCGGGAGGCATCGAGCACGAGCATGACCAGGTCCGCGTCTTTGAGCGCGATGTCGATCTCGCGTTCCATCTGTTCCTGGAGCGCATACCTGGGTTTGAGCAGTCCGGGCGTGTCGTGGAACACGGCTTGGAATCCGGGCCCATTGAGGATGCCGAGGATTCGGTGGCGCGTGGTCTGCGGCCTCGGCGCGACCGCAGCCAGGTGGGTGCCGAGCAGGCGGTTCAGGAGCGTGGACTTGCCGACGTTCGGCAGTCCGACTATGGCGATGTAGCCGGAATGGAAGTGGTCCAGTGGTCCAGTGGTCATGTAGCCCGGAGATCCTGTGGTCTAGTGGTCCAGTGGTCTAGTGCAGGATTTCTTCACTTGAGCACTGGACCCCTTGATCGCACGATCACTCTCGTGAGTACACGCCGATGGCGGCGAACCGGGCAACCCGTCGCTCGACCAGGTCGGGTCCGGACAGCGCGGCCAGAGCCCGGTAGTTGGCCAACACCGCTTCTTTGAGCAGGCGTGCGGCCTCGTCCCAGTCCTGGTGCGCGCCGCCGAGCGGCTCCGCAATGACTTCGTCCACGATGCCGAACTCTTTGAGCTCGCGCGCGGTCATGCGCATGGCCTTGGCTGCCTCCTCGCCTCTCGACCCGTCGTGCCAGAGTATGGAGGCGCAGCCTTCGGGCGTGATAACCGAGTAGACCGCGTTCTCCTGCATCAGGACGCGGTTGCCGACGGCAATCGCCAGCGCGCCGCCTGACCCACCCTCACCGATTACGACCGCGACTATGGGCACTTCGAGCATCGCCATCTCGCGCAGGTTCCGCGCAATCGCCTCGCCCTGCCCCCGTTCTTCGGCCCCGACTCCCGGGTACGCGCCCGGCGTATCTACCAGCGTCAGTATGGGCAAACCGAACCGCGCTGCCAGCTCCATCACCCGCAGGGCTTTGCGATAGCCTTCCGGGTGCGGCATCCCGAAGTTACGACGGAGCTTCTCTTTGGTGTCCCGGCCTTTCTGGTGGCCGACCACGGCAAACCCGATGCCGTCAATCCGACCGATGCCGGCCACGAGCGCCGGGTCATCGGCGAATCCCCGGTCGCCGTGCAGCTCGGTGAAGTCGGTAACTATCCGTTCGATATAGTCCAGGGGATAGGGACGCCGCGGATGGCGTGCGAGCAGGACCCGCTGCCAGGGAGTCAGGTCGGCGTAGATCTTTTCTTTCTGCTTCTGGATCTGCTCCTGGAGGCGCTTGACCTCGTCCTTCGCACCGATGGCAGTGAGCTCTTCAAGGCGTGTGACCAGATCAGCCAGGGGCTTTTCGAAGTCGAGCCAGCCTTCAGCCATGGTGGGAAACAGGCATAGGTTGAGATTGAGGTTGAGAAGCCGAGGGGTGCAGGTCTTTGACCTTCACCTTAGCCTTGACCTGTCGTGTCAGCGGCCGAACCCGACCGAGACGCGATGTGCGCCGCCCAGGTCGAAGTTCATGGCCGCGAAGGAGTAGTCGAAGCGGAACAGGCCGGCGTGCAGCCCGAGCCCGAAGTTCAGGTTGTTTGCCTCGGATAGAAAATCGTATCCGGCGCGCAGCGCCAGGACTTCGTTCCACGCGAACTCGAACCCGGCCACCGCGCCGTAGGTTTTGCCGTACGGCAGGTACGAACCGTCGGCGGTCAGCGTCACCCGGCCGCGCTCGAAAGGCAACAGGTCATAGCTTGCGCCGGCCCGGAGCCGCGTCGGCAGCCGGAACTCGTCCCTTACGTAGTACAGGACCTGGCCGAAATCGGTGACCGACGCGCCGAACGTCAGCCGCTCGACCGGAAACACCCGGACTCCGGCATCGATGCCCATCCCGGCGGCATCCTCGTCGTAGATACGCGTGTAGAAATAGCGGCCCGTGAGACCAACCTGCACCTTGCTGCCGATGGGACGTGCCAGGTTCAGATAGACGGTCAAGTCGTACGGCGAGAAAGTGCCGATCGGGTCGTCGGTCGGCTTGTCGCGGAACTCGAAATCCCCGGCCGAGAAGCTGGCGAGCCCGACTCCGACGCACGCCGCCGGGAAACCCCGCGCCACGAAGAGGGACTGATGGTGGGAATCAAGTATCCACTTGGCATAGGATACGGTCGCGGCAAAGCCGTCGAGACCGGCGTTGGCTGCAGGGTTAAGAGCGATTGCCGGGGGCCCGAATGCCGAAGCCACACCGGCCCCGGCCATCCCGGCATCGCGCACACCCGGCACGATCTTGAGTGATGCAAACCCCATCGACCCGGCCGATGCCACGGCCACAACCAGGACCACGGATAGCAGAGCGCGCAAGCCTAGCTCTCGATTATCTCGACGTTGGCCCGAGGCATCGAGACGCGCGTGCCGTCCTCCAACTCGACCTCGAGCACACGTGCCTTGGCTTCGGTTTCAATCGTCTGGAGCTCAACCGGCAGGCTCGTGACCTTGCCGATCTTGCCGAAATTCGGTTGTCGGATGATGCGCACCGGCATCCCGAGAGCCAGTCCGCCCTCTGCCGTGCTCTGCTTCATCTCGCCGAGCTTGGTGTCGGACGGCACAATCACCTCGGGACGGATGACGCCGGCCCGGATCTGGGTCGCGCCGTTGACCGAGGCCATCTTGCCGGTAAGCGACTTAAGCAGGTCAAAGGTCCGCTGCGCCATCCGCATCTGGCCGAAACCCTCGGTCGCCACGACGGTCAGGCCCTTCTTTTCCGAACCGGTAATCGCCACGCCGATGTCGTACCCGAGGAACGAACGCAGGGTCGCGTCCTCGATACCGCCGACCACGATTGCCTTGGCTCCGAGCTTCACCGCCCGCTCAATCGCATCGTACTTAACCAGAGAACCGCCGATCAGCACCTGGCCCTTGCAGTCATCGGGAATCTGGGCCGATGTCACCACTGTGTCCGGGCTATCCACTATCATCCGGATGATACCCCGGACCTCGCCGCCGACTCCGAAAATCCCCTGGACGAAGCTCGCCTCGGTCTCGACCACTACGCCCTCGCGCGGAATAACCTCGCTGACCGTGCCCTCGATGTACGCGTCGACCTGCACCGGTTCGGGCGGCTCGCGGAGGATTACCTGCCCTGTGATCGAGGAAACGTTCTCTACCGTACCTGCGACCGGCGCCTTCACCTCGGACTTGAACAGGCCGAACATCCCCTTGGACAGGGCCATGACCTCATCCTTGGCCACACTGTCTCCGGCTTCCTTCTTCATCACGCCGGGTACGTCCTCGGGCGGGACGCCAAGCAGACCGGCCACATTGACTGTCTGGACGTTGCCGGGCAGGGCGGTGCGGGCAACGATGTCATCGCCTTTCACCTTGCTGCCCTTCTCGACCAAGGTTTCGCCGGGCAGCGGCAGCCGGCGTTGCTTCTTGACCACGGTTCGGGCCGTGACCTTCAGACCGGGCGTATATGCGTGTGCCATAGGCTAGCAGAGGATATTCAAACACCCCGAGAAGTCAAGCCGACGTCCGGCAGTGCCAGCTCCTATTCAGCGGCAGGAACTGCATCACTCCGTCTGCCGATTCGGGTTACCAATCTGCAGACGCACCCCATCCCGCCGGGCGGCCCAAGCTCCTCCGCCACGCGCCTGAGCGCAACGACCTGCTGCCTCCGCTCCTCCGAATCCCGCGCAAGCGGCGCCAACAGCCCGGCCAGCTCTTCGGGTCCGGGTTCCAGCAGCTCCGGCACGGCTCTCCTCCCGGCCAGGATGTTCGGCAGAGCGAAGTTCGGAGTCCGCACCACAAGTCGCGCGAGAGTCCGTGTCAGCACCGGCAGGTGATAGCAGACGACCATCGGCACGGCCAGGAGCGCCAGCTCTGCAGTCACCGTTCCGGACACAGCGCAGGCACACTCGGCATGTCTCATCACCTCATACCGATCCTGGCTGACTACCGACAAACCTCTGACTGTGGACACTCGACCATTGACTATGGACTCAGGACCTGTCACCACCATGACTGCGCGGACATCCGGTGCGAGCTTCTGCAGTCGCTCGTATGTAGCCTCAAACAATGGAATGTGGTATGCCGTCTCTGCCGGCCTGGAACCGGGCAGGAACACGATATACCGGTCGTCCTGACTCAAACCCAGCGTCTCCAGAACCTGTCTCCGGCTCAGCCGAGACTTCACACCGTCGAGCATCGGATAGCCGAAGTAGCCTGCATCGACGCCGGCACGGCGCAGCAGTTCTTCCTCGAACCGAAAGAGACAGACTACTTTGTCGGCCGCCTGTCTCAATCTGCGCTTGCGCCATCCTCCCCACGCCCAGACCTGGGGCGGCCCGAGGTAGAGCACAGACAATCCGTGTCTGCGCAGACGCCTGCCCAAAGGCAGGTGCAGCCCGGAGAATGACACGAGCACGACCACGTCGGGATCGAGACGCACGACGGACTCCTCGGCTCGAGCGAGCACCGTACGCATCCGCGCCCCGGAACGGAGACCCTCGGCAAATCCGAACACCGGCCCGAGTTCGGCCGTCTCCGCAAGGTCGACGACCTCGCAGCCAGGTTCGACCCGTGCCATCTCCTCCTGGAAAAGCTCGAGGATGACGCGACCTGACGCCTCGCCGGCCGACACCACGACTCTCACATCCGCAAGCCTACACGCCCCTCCGCCCCGGTCAACGTCACCGGAGACCAGACGGAGTTTCGGCGGCGAGTTTGACTCTCGAGAACTGGCGCCTAACATGACGGCAGTGACCCGTGGGCCTGTCTCGTTTCTCGTCCTTGTCCTCGTGTTCGCAGCCGTGCTGGTGCTGACCAACCCGCTCGGCGACTTCCCGCTGAATGACGACTGGTCATACGGTCAAGCAGTCCAGAGTCTCGCGCAAAACCGCCCGGCTGACACCATTTGCTCATTCGCCTCCTCCGCTCTCTTGACTTCGCAAGGAGAGAATTGTAAGCTGGCTTAGAGCGCATGGCGTTCTATTATGCGACGGCGGGCGCTTCCGACGCACGGATTGTTGTCGTCGGGATGCCGTTTGACCGGACAAGCTCATTCATTCCGGGCGCCCGGTTCGGCCCGGATATCATACGGATTGCCGCGGATAACATCGAGTCGTTCAGCCCCTACCAGAAACGTGACGTATCTGCAGTCGGAGTCCGCGACGCCGGCAATGTCGAGTTCACCTTCGCAACCGCGAATGCTCCGCTGGAGTTGATTGCGGCCACTACCGCAGGAAACCTGGCCCGCGGCGTGAAGCAGCTCGCGCTCGGCGGTGAGCACACCATTACCCCGCCTGTCGTCGCGGAACTGACCAAGAAGCTCCCCGACCTGTGCGTCGTCCAGTACGACGCCCACTCCGACCTGCGCCAGGAATTCCTGGGTGAGCGGGTCTGCCACGCCACCGCGATGGCGCGCGTGCTCGACTTCATCCCCCGCGACAGGCTGTTCCAGCTTGGCATCCGGTCCTTCTCTCGGGCCGAAGAGATGTCGGAGCCGAACGTGTTCCCGTTCGACGTGCTTGACCCGGTCAAGCAGGTGCGAGCCGCCATCGGCGACCGCCCGGTCTACCTGACCCTCGACATCGACGTGCTCGACCCGGGCGCGATGCCGGACGTGCAGACGCCCGAACCGGGAGGGTGCTCCTTCCGTGACCTTGCGCTGTCGCTTGCCGGCCTCGCCGGGCTGAAGGTAGTCGGATGCGACCTGGTCGAAGTCTGCCCGAGGACGCTGCAGCCCTCTGCCGGGGCCGCTGCCGCAGCAGAGCTGGTAAGGGAGCTCTGCCTCTTGCTGGTCAACGTATGACCGCTGTTCCCAATGAACCGGGGACTCCCGCGCCGCGAAGTCACTCATACATCGCCGGCGCGCTGTCGCCTGTTTTCCGCAGAACAACCTGCCAAGGAGGTAACCGACCATGTGTTGCCGTGCTTGCTCTGGCTACGAGCAATGCCGAGCCAAGGGCAAACTGTCCGAAGACTGCTGTCCCCAGTGCCGCTACTACGATTCGTGCATGGAAGACCCGACCGAGGAGAAGCCCAAGCATAAGGCCACGCCCTATCACCGGGCATTCCGGCCCTAGCTCCCGCCAGTCAGCCTGAGGTCCAGTTCTAGCGGCCGACCACCGCGACGCGCTCGACGCGAACGCCGCGCGGCGTCCTCACGACGAGAAGATACAGGCCGCTGGCCTGGTCCCGCGGCCGCCACACGGCCTGGTGGCGCGCGTGCTCGACCTGCAACTCCGCCACCGGACGCCCGGCCAGCGTCGTCACCACGACGTCTGTCGCATCATACGGAAGCGAGTCAATCACTACGCCGCTGTGCACGCCCAGGACGCACGGATTGGGGTAGACCCGAATGTGCTCGGCCGTGCTCTCCGGCTCCACTGCGTAGTCGTAGACCGAGAGGCCGCGCTGCGTGCCGATGAGCCCCAGACCGAGCTCCTCGCTCAGGGTCAAAGCCGAATAGAACCTGACGATTCCCAGCGGGTTGGCGATCAGGCCGCTGTTTTGAGGCGTGAAGCTGGTCCAGGTGCGGGCAACCTGGTCGTAGATCGAAAGCCCTGCTTCGGTCAGCAGCCACACTCGGTCAGAAGCATCGACCCGGACCCGGAAAACGTTGTTTGAAGCTATGCCGCTGTTCCCGCTCGTGAACACCTGGAAAGAGAAGCCGTCCCAGACGGCTGCGCCCGACGACGTTGCGGCCCATACGTGATCCTCGCCATCGACGGCCACTGACCTGACTTCGGCGGACGGCAGTCCGCCGACCAGGATCGTGTCAAGGTCGTCGGACCGGTCACTCAGGGTTCCGGCGTAGTCGATCATGACGAGGCCCTGCAGCAGGCCCAGCCAGACCCGGCCGCGCGAGTCGAAGGCGAACTCGTACAGCCCGCCCGGCGGCGCCGACAGACCCGGCACCTCGAAAACGGTCTGCTGCAGCAGTGAGTCAACCGCGACGACCGCGGCGCCGCCGTTGAATACCCACTTGGTGTCATGCTTATCCAAGCCGAAGGCATCGATGATATTCCAACTCGACGATTGACCCCACTGCACGGTCTGCCACGACCAGTCGGCCGGATTGAAACCGGCCAGGCCCCCATCGCCGGCGAAGTGTGCGAACCAGACCCGGCCCTTGGAGTCCACCCTCACCTGAAACGGACGCGGCAGCACGCTCCAGATGAGCGAAACCACTCCGGCCGAGTCGATAACCGAGACCGGGTTGTCGGTGTGACATATATATGTACGCCCCATCGTATCAACCGCGCAGTCGGAGACGAACGCCGACCAGATGCAGTTGTTGTAGTAGGAACTCCAGGACTGGCCCGAGGCTGCATAGCGCAGGCCTGAGCCGGAAAGCTCATTGCCCCCGCACCCGACCCACAGGGCATCGGCAAAGTGCAGCGCCCGCGTATCATCGTTGAGGATGACCGAGAACCGCGTGGAGTCGGCACCGTCTCCTTCATAGAGCCCGATCTTCGTCGCAAGGTAGATCCGCGGTCCGGACACCACGAGCTTGAAGACCTCGGTCGGCTCGTTGAAGGCGACGACCGGTCGAAAACCGGCGCTCTCACCTATCGCCAGGCCGGCCTCGCTGGCAACCAGCAGGCTGTCGTGCCACTCCGCGACTGCCCGCACCGAATCACCGAACGGACTTCGATACGGAGTCCAGGTCTGGAAGTCCCGGTCGACGGCAGTGACACCGCGGTTGGTGCCGACCCAGTACCGGTCAAACGCACCCACGCAGAGTATCTGGTCGCTCAG
>JAFGRF010000380.1 GCA_016935295.1 Caldifarciminota bacterium
CAAGGTCTGAAGGGTGTCGCTGCCGTGATAGACAAGGACCTGGCATCGAGCCTGCTGGCGGGCGAGATTGGCGCGGAGCGGCTGGTGATATCCACGGCGGTCGAGCAGGTCTACTTGGACTACGGGCAGGCAAACCAGACGGCATTGGGGCGCGTCTCAGCAAGGGAAGTGAAAGACTACCTCGCAGCCGGGCAGTTCCCGGATGGCAGCATGGGCCCGAAAATCGAAGCCGCCCTCGATTTTCTGCAACGCGGAGGCAAAGAAGTCGTCATCACCGACCCGGAGCATTTGGGCGCTGCCATGTCGGGCAAGGCAGGAACGCATGTCGTCCCGTAGAGACGAAGTCAGAAGCTAGAATGCAGAAGCTAGAGCGCAGAATGCCTGACCGGAAAGCGGTCGTGGCGCTCGCGTTTGCCATACTTGCCGCGACTGCGGTCGCTCAGTCAATGGTCTTGATCCCGATGGACCTGAGCCAGACCGACCATCTGAAGGCATACGGCGTCGTCTATCGGCTGCTTCAGCGTGGGCAGAAGGTGGAATGGCTGCTCAACTACCGGGGCGGGTCGTTCCTGTTTCCGACGGAGCAACAGGCAACACGTGACTGCAATCTCAGCGGCGTTGCCCTTCAGAAGGTCGGGCCGGACGACGTCGTCCAGATACGCTCAACCATCGAGAAGAACAACATGGAATCCGTGATGCTGGAGCGAGCGACACGGGTCGCGGTCTACGCGCCGCCGACCGCAGACCCGTGGGACGACGCGGTACGGCTGGTTCTGGACTACGCCGGCATCAAGTACGACGTGCTGTGGGGCAAGGAGGTGATGCAGGGCAGACTCTCCCAGTATGATTGGCTGCACCTCCACCATGAGGACTTCACCGGGCAGTACGGGAAGTTCTACGCATCCTACCAGAGCCAGCCCTGGTACCAGAAGGATGTCGCCATCAACACGAAGACCGCAGCCGAGCTCGGGTTCAAGAAGGTCAGCAAGATGGACCTGGCAATCGTGGAGCTGATTCGCCAGTACGTGGTCGACGGCGGGATGTTGTTCGCGATGTGCTCGGCGACCGACACACCGGACATCGCCTGGGCGGCCCGCAACACCGATATCTGCGGTGCGGTGTTTGATGGCGACGGCGTTGACCCGGCGTACGCAGCGAAGCTGGATTTCACCGGTTGCCTGGCGTTTGAGGGCTTCTCGGTGATTACTGACCCGCTGGTCTATGAGCACTCGGACATTGATACCTACATTGAGGCGAGTGCCCGCGGGCCGGATGTCTACTTCTCGCTGTTTGACTTCTCGGCCAAGTACGACCCGGTGCCGTGCATGCTGGTGCAGGACCACGTCGGGCTGGTCAAGGAGTTTCTGGGGCAGAACTGCGGGTTCAGGCGGACCAAGGTCAGGAAGGACGTCCTGGTGCTGGCCGAGGTGGCCAATACCGAAGAGCTGAAGTACATCCACGGGAACTTCGGCAAGGGGACGTTCACGTTCCTGGGCGGCCACGACCCCGAGGACTTCGCGCACCGGATCGGCGACCCGCCGACCGACCTGTCGCTGCACAAGAACTCGCCCGGGTACCGGCTGATACTCAACAACGTGCTTTTCCCGGCAGCGGAGAAGAAGCCCCTCAAGACGTGAGTGGTCAAGTGGTCAAGTTCTCTAGTGGTCTAGTGCAGGAACCGGAAGCACTGGTCCACTGGACCACTGGACCACTGGATCACTTCCTGGTCTGACCATGTGCCTTGCGATCCCGCTGCGACTGATCTCGGTAGACGGAGCCGACGCGGTCGGCGAGGTCGGCGGGATCCAGCGAGACGTGTCGATCATGATGACACCGGACGTGAAGGTCGGAGACTACGTTATCGTCCATGCCGGCTTTGCGATCCAGGTGCTCGACCAGAAAGAGGCCGAGGAGAATCTGGAGCTGCTCAGGCAGATCGGCGAGGCGGCCGAGCAGAAACAGGAAGAGGTGCGAAGCCGGCGCAGGGCCGGCAAGCCCGACTAGACTCCGGCGAAGAAACGCCGGACCGTATCGACAACCGTCTTCTGTTGTTCGTCGGTGAGGCTTGGCCGAACCGGCAGCGTGAGCACTTCCTTGCACGCCCGTTCGGTCTCGGGCAGAAGCGGGAACGGGCCGGCGGCTGCGGCAGCCGGCTCGCTGTGCGCCGGCGCCGGGTAATAGTCACCGGTGCCAATGCCCCGTTCCAGGAGGAACTGCTTGAGCGCATCCCGGCGATCGGTTCTGATCGCGTCCTGATGGTAGCTTGAGATGCCTCCCTCAGCGCCGTCTGCGATTCGAACATCTCTTGGCAGCCCGGCGTTGTAGCGCACGGCCAGTTCGCGCCGCCGTGCCGGCTCCGCGTCGAGCTTCCCCAGCTTGAGACGCAGGAACGCGGCCTGCAATTCGTCCAGGTGCGAGTTGGTCCCCAGATAGGCATGGCGTCCGGTGCCGTCGCGGCCATGGGAGCGAAGCTGCCGCAGCCGTTCCGCCAGTTCACTGTCCGATGTGACTACTGCGCCTGCATCACCCAGCGCACTGAGGTTCTTGGTCGGATGAAAGCTGATGGCGCCGCCCCGGCCGAGCGAGCCGAGCCTGCGGCCGTGCCATTCCCCGCCGATGGCCTGCGCCGCATTCTCTACCAGCGCGAGGTTGTTCTCTTCGCACAAGGAGTGGAAGCGTTCGAGGTCGGCGCAGTGCCCGAATACGTGCACAAGCAGGACTGCTTTGGTCGCAGGGGTGAACGCCGCCGCGCACGAGCCGGGTAAGAGGCAGAGAGTTTTCTGGTCGATGTCGGCAAAGACCGGCCTCGCGCCAACCTGCATGATGGCCTCGACACTAGCGAAGAACGTGAAGGTCGACGTGACGACTTCTCGCCGGGGCCGATGCCGAGGGCTTTGAGCGTGAGGACTATGGCGTCGGTTCCGCTCTTCACGCCTATTGCCTGGCCGGCCCCGCAGTAGTCCGCGAGCGCGGTCTCGAATCCCGCCAGTTTGTTGCCAAGCGCGAACCGGCCCGAGGCAAGGACCCGGTCCAGGGCGGCGTGGAAATCTGCCGTGAACTGCCGGTTCTCGGTAGCGGTGTCGTACAGGGGGATTCTGATGGCCACGTGGCAGGATACCGTGACCAAGCCCCAGCTCAAGCCAGGCCAGATGTGAGAAGCTGGATGCTATGAATCAGGAGTCCGGACCGCACGTGGCGACCGTTGGGAAGGTCAGGAACATTGAGCAACGGATTGCGGGTTGAGTGAGGTCCGGCGCCGGTTGCGGGCCTTAGGTGCGGGCAGCGCGGGCCCGGGGGGTCACTCTACAGGCCCGCAGCGTCTTCCAGAGTGCGAAGTGTGTGGCCTGCAGCAGGGCTTTCTGGTCATCCGACCGCAGGGCGCCGAGGAAGAGGCGTATTCTCTCGAACGGGTCGCGCGCCAGGCCCAGCGACTCATCCAGGTTGCCGGCCCGCAACCC
>JAFGRF010000063.1 GCA_016935295.1 Caldifarciminota bacterium
GAGAAGTGGAATGAACCGAGCGTTGAAGGGTCCAATGCCGTGAGCGATGCTGCGAGCAGTTTGTTGAGCGATGCGCGGTCCGATGACCGATACAGGTTGAGGTCAAGGTTAAGGTCGAGTGCGGGGTGCAGTCGTGAATGCGGTTGGAGGAGCAATGCACTACGCAATGGACGATGCGATGAGAGTCCCGATGAGCGGAGCGACGGACGGTGCTTTCAGGTGGGCAATGAAGGATGCTTCGCTGGACCGGAGTGCGTTTTCACGTGCTCTTTAGTTGACCGGTTGAAGATTCTGCTCGGTCTCCAGTGCTATTCGCAGAAGGGTGCGAAGAAGCGCTCGAGGTCGGTGAGCTTGGTGGTGACGCGGACGCCGTTGGGCAGGGACTTGAGGAAGGAGCCGCCGTAGTTGCCGGCGAGGATTCGCTTGTCGAGGACGCAGACGACGCCGCGGTCGGTCGTGCTGCGGATAAGCCGGCCGAAGCCCTGGCGGAAGCGGAGCACGGCCGTCGGTAGCTGGTACTGGGTGAAGGGGCTTGCGCCTTCGGCCTTGATCTTCTCGGCAATCGCGGTGAGGCGAGGGTCGTCGGGCACCTCGAAGGGCAGGCGGCAGATGACTAGGCAGGAGAGGGCTTCGCCCGGAACGTCGATGCCCTGCCAGAAGGACTGGGTGGCGAACAGGACCGAGTGTCTGTCTTCGCGGAATTCGTCCAGCAGCCGGGCCACCGAGGTGTCGCCCTGCAGGAGGTAGTTGTACCCGGTCTGGGGCATGAGCCCGAAGACCGAGTTCATCGAGTCGTAGCTGGTGAAGAGGACAAGCGCCCGTCCCATGCTGGTCTTGATGATTCCGGCGATGGTTTCGGCTGCGGCGCGGTTGAACGCGTCTTTCTGGGTCGGCGGAGGCAGGTGGTCGGAGACGTAGAGCAGGCTCTGCTTCTGGTAGTCGAAGGGCGAGTCGAGGGCCGCAGTCTTGAAGTCCTCAAGCCCGAGCCGGGTGGAGACGAAGTTGAAGCTCCCGGCAACCGTGAGCGTCGCCGAGGTCAGTATCGTGCTGGAGAAGTTCTCGTAGACCGCCCCGCGGAGTAGCCCGGCGACCTCAAGCGGCGCGGCCAGCAGGCTGAGCCGTCCCTGGCTGCTGCGCTCAGCCCAGTGGACCTCGCCGTCCGGTTCAGGTTCGCGGAAGGCCTCGAGCGCTCGGGCAGACCAGCTCAGTCTGAACGCCACGCCGGTCATCTCAGCACTGACGGCCTCGTCATCGAGGTCGTGCACGATTTCCTCAAGGGCCTTGGCCAGTCGGCTGAGGGCCTCGGCCAGGGAGCCGGAGTCAAGCGGGTCGCGGATGCGAGAGCGCTGTGCGTCTCTGGCCAGGAGCGGCTCGATTGCGCGGAAGAACCGGTCGAGTTCGACCCTGGCCGCAGAGGCCTCGGTCTGGATCGAGCGCCTTGCCGACGAGCGCGGGCCGAGTGCCTGTACCAGGCCTCCGCCGCGGGAGGAGGAGAGCCGGTCGAGGAGCAGCGCGAGCGTGTGTTCGGAAGCCTGGTTGCCGAAGTGCTTCACCGCCGCGTCCTCGATGCGGTGGGCTTCGTCGAGGATGACAGCGTCACACTCGGGCAAGAGTCTGGCGTCGGCGGCAAGGTGGGAGAAGAGCAGGGCGTGGTTGACGATCAGGATGGAGGAGTGGTCCCAGGAGTCGCGGGCGCGGAAGTAGAAGCAGCTCTTGCGGAACGGGCACTTTTCCCGGCGGCAGGTGGCCAGGTCGCGGCAGATGCGCGAGGCAAGGCCGGAAGGCAGCGGGTAGGGGTAGTCGAGGATGACTCCGTGCTCGGATTTGTCGGCCCATTTGAAGAGGCGGTCGGCGGCCCTGGCTTCCGATGTCGTGTCGAACAGGCCGCGGGCGACCTGGTTTGAGAGCCGGAACTTGCAGATGTAGTTTTCCTGGCCGAAGGCAACCGCCGCGCCCACGGGCGCGGCGGAATGACGAATTCCGAATGACGAATGACGAATGTCGGAATCGGAAGAAAGAAGGTTCTGGAGAAGCGGCACGTCCTGGGAGATGAGCTGGCTCTGGAGCAGGCGGGTGTAGGTTGAGACCGCGACCCGCTTTCCGTTCTTCCTGGCCCAGAGCGCGGCCGGGACGAGATACGCGAGGCTCTTGCCAACGCCGGTGCCGGCTTCGACTGCCAGTCGACTATCGCTGACCAGTGCCTGCTCGACCAGCCGGGCCATCTCGAGTTGCTGGGGACGGTGTTCGAACCCCGGGTGAATGCGGCTCAGCGGGCCGTCAGGCAGGAAGTAGTGTTCGGCCGAGTTCATGTAGGGTGTACAAGCACCGACGGACACAGACGAACACCGACTTCGTGTGTCCGGTGTTTTCCTTTTGGTGCCTTCGTGTCTTTGTGGTGAGTTCCTATCCGGACTCCTGGACGTCGGGTTCGGAGATGTCGTAGGACCGGACGAAGACGTCGTCGAAGTCGTAGACCTCATGGAAGTCTTCGATGCGGTCTTCCTCAGTCTTGGATAGGACGCCGGCGTTGACGAGGTTGAAGACGATCGCGCCGACGTCATCCGTGGTCTTCACTCCCCAGGAGTTGAGAACCGCCTTGGCCATCGGGCCATAGCGTTTGAGCGCAAGGTCCTTCACGCCGTCGAGCAACTCCCGGCCGGTGATGTGGCGGCGCTGGTTCAGTCGCGCCCACGTATGGTCAAGTGCGTCGTGGACAAACACATAGGCATTCGGCTTGTACCGGGGGTCTTTGGCGATGACCTGTTCGAGCGGATTCTCCACCAGCCGATTGTAGCGACGGCAGGCCCAAGCGCAAGCACAAGCCCAAGCACCGGCGCATCGCGCCGGGGCTTCCTTGACTTTCCCTCTACAAAACCTAAGATACCCGCCAGTGAAGACCTGCGAGTCCGAGGCGGTTCGACGTCGTTCGCCGCTGCGGCCCCCGTCGAACAGAGCGTGCCGGCTCGGGCCGTATTGGGTCACCGTCGGCTCCCGGGGCGGCAGAGTGATGAGTGTCGAGCTGGGAACAAAAGGAAGCCGCGATGACCGGAGCCTGGCCGGAGACCTTGAGCGTGTTCTTCGTGGCGGCAGGATTCCCGAGTACCTGCACGTGGATGCCTCCGGTTTGCCTGCGTTCACCCGTAAGGTTCTGGGCCGCTGCGCCGGGATCCGACCAGGACAAGTGATGACCTACTTGGGACTGGCGAGGGCAGTCGGCCGGCCCAGGGCCGCGCGTGCGGTCGGCCAGGTGATGGCCGGCAACCCGTTTGCCCTGCTGATTCCCTGCCACCGCGTGGTTGGGTCGGACCACTCGCTGCATGGGTTCGGCGGCGGGTTGGAGATGAAAGAGTGGCTTCTGGCGAGAGAAGGATGGGAGTTTGAGGGGAGAGGTAGAGACCGCAGGCTTGCCGGGCGAAGTCAGAAGGCAGAAGTACCGGCCCGCAGCCGAAGGCCCAGGAACGGAAATGGCTAGGGAGATCAGGCGACTGGTGGTCGGTCCGCTAGCCACCAACTGCTACTTGCTGAAGTCGGGCGAGGAACTGGCAGTGATCGACCCGGGAGGGGACGCGGAGACGATCCTCGCCGTTGCCAAGGAGTTGGGCGGGTCCGTGAAGTATGTCATCGATACCCACGGCCACATCGATCACATCGCGGCCAACCGTGAGGTAGTCGAGGCGACCGGAGCCGAGCTACTGATACATGAGTTGGACGGCAGACTGCTCGCCCAGCCGGACGGAAATCTGTCCAGCCTCATGGGCATGAGATTGACCTCGCCGGAACCGGACCGGTTGCTCAACGAGGGTGATACGGTCCGGGTAGGAGAGGATGAGCTGACCGTTCTACATACGCCCGGGCACACGCCGGGCGGCATCTGCCTGCTGGCCGCGGGCTACGCTTTCACCGGGGACACGCTGTTCGTAGATTCCATCGGCCGGGTCGATTTCCCTGGAGGGTCGGAGAGGCAGATCATGGCCTCGCTCGCAAGGCTGCAGGCCGTCCTCGGAAAGGACACGGAGATTTACCCCGGGCACGGTGAGCCGGGAACGTTCGGCAGGGCATTGCTCGTTAACCCGTTCCTCGGCAGCTTGGTGGTTGGATAGAAGAGAAGACTATGAGATTGAATCGACAGGAGGCAACATGCCCAAGGTGAGAGTCGGCATCATCGGCATCGGCAACTGCTGCAGCAGCCTGGTTCAGGGCGTGCACTACTACCGGAACGCGAAGCCCGGCGATTCGGTACCGGGCATCATGCACGTCAACCTGGGCGGATACCACATCAACGACGTCGAGTTCACGGTCGCCATCGACATCGACAAGAACAAGGTCGGCAAGGACCTCTCGCAGGCGATCTGCACGAAGCCCAACAACACGGTCGAGTTCACGCGGGTGCCGAAAACCGGGGTGAAGGTCCTGCGGGGTATGACCCATGACGGGCTCGGGCAGTACCTGTCGCAGATCATCGTGAAGGCACCCGGCCCGACCGCCGATATCGTACGGGCGCTGAAGGAGACCAAGACCGACGTGGTTGTGAACTTCCTGCCCGTGGGCAGCGAGGAAGCGACCAAGTGGTACGTGGAGCAGATACTCAAGGCCGGATGTGCGTTCGTCAACGGCATCCCGGTCTTCATCGCGTCGCAGAAGTACTGGAACAGGCGGTTCAAGGCCGCGGGTCTGCCCGTGCTCGGAGATGACATCAAGTCCCAGGTCGGAGCGACAATCGTGCATCGGATGCTGGTGTCGCTTTTCAACGACCGGGCGGTCAGGTTGCTCAAGACGATGCAGCTCAACGTCGGAGGCAACACCGATTTCATGAACATGCTCGAGCGTGCCCGGCTGAAGTCGAAGAAGATCTCCAAGACCGGCGCTGTGACTTCGCTCCTGAAGTACGACATCGGCGAGGAGAACATCCACGTCGGGCCTTCTGACTACGTGCCGTGGCTGAAGGACCGGAAGTGGTGCTACCTGCGGATGGAGGGCCAGACTTTCGGCGACGTGCCGCTGAACGCCGAGCTGAAGCTCGAGGTCTGGGACTCACCCAACTCGGCCGGCGTGATGATAGACGCCATTCGCTGCGCCAAACTGGCGCTGGACCACGGCCTGTCCGGGAGCATTATCGCCCCGTCGTCCTATTTCTTCAAGACGCCGCCGGTCCAGTTCCCGGACGACCAGTGCCGAAACAAGACCGAAGCCTACATCAGGAAGTACGGCCATAGGGCAAAGAAGGCATAGGATACCGGGGCTCGAGGATTCCAAGGTCCGAGTATATGATCTTGGAGTCCTTGACTACTAGACGGAGACAGGTCGATGCGCGGCGTTCTGGTAACTCTCGAAGGCGTAGAAGGTTCGGGGAAGTCCACCCAGGCTGAACGGCTGGCTAGGCGGCTGACCGGGCTTGGCGTCAGGTGTTTGTCTCTGCGCGAGCCCGGCGGGACCGAGATCGGTGAAGCCATCCGTAGCATCCTTCTCGACCCAGGGTACAAGGAGATGCACGCCCTGACCGAGCTGTTCCTGTATCTTGCGAGCCGGAACCAGCTCGTGCGGGAGAAGGTTCTGCCCGCCCTGGATGAAGGCAAGGTCGTGGTTCTCGACCGGTTCGGCGATTCCTCGACAGCCTACCAGGGGTTTGGCCGCGAACTGGGTGAGAAGCGGGTCGCGCGGCTGAACAAGCTGGCAACTGCCGACCTGAGGCCCAATCAGACGGTGCTTGTGGATGTGCCCATAGATGTCGGCCGTGGAAGGAAGGCATCCGGTGTCCTTGACAGACTGGAGCGTGAGCGGGTAGAATTTCATGAGCGGGTGCGCGAAGGCTACCTGCGGGTGGCCCGGCGCGCGCCTGGTCGGATCAAGGTCGTGGACGGGACTTTGCCCGCCGACGAGCTTGAGCAGTCGGTTTTCCGTCACGTCGAAGAACTGCTGAAGCGAAAGGGTATCCTGAAGTAATGAAGCGAAGAGTTGCGCTGGTCACGACTCTGGTAGTGCTCTCGCTGGCCCTGGGCGGCCTGTTCGGCAGGCTCTGGGCGCAGAAGACCGGGAGCGGACTGCTCCAGAGCCTGCAGACCTTCTCCCGGGTGGTGGATATCGTGATGTCCACATATGTTGAGAGAATCGACCCGGACAAGATGATACGGTCTGGCATCCGCGGCATGCTCAGCGCGCTCGATCCGCACACCGAGTTCCTCGACGAGCGTGACTTCAAAGAGTTGAAGGTCATGACCGAAGGCCAGTTCGGCGGCATCGGCATCCACATCGGGATAATGGACGAGCAACTCACCGTTATCGCTCCGATCGAGGGGACGCCGGCGGACCGGGCGGGCATCAGAGGCGGCGACCGGATTGCCGAGATCGAGGGCAAATCCACGGAGAACTTCACGACCGACGACGCGATCAAGGTCCTGCGCGGGGAGCCGGGCAGCAAGGTCAAGCTGGGCATCGCCCGTCCCAGAGTCAGGGACTTGATACCGTTCGAGCTCACTCGGGCAATCATCAACATCAAGGCCGTCCCGTACGCAGCGGTACTTGAGGACAGCATTGGGTATGTGCGCCTCGCCGATTTCTCCAAGACCGCAACGCATGAGCTTGGCCATGCCATCGACTCGCTCTTCGAAGCGGGCGCAGCCAAACTCATTCTCGACCTTCGGTCCAACGGCGGCGGCCTGCTCGCCGAAGGCCGTGACGTGACCGATTTGTTCCTGCCACCCGGCGAGGTGATAGTCAGAACCAAGGGCCGGATACCCGACAGCAGGCGCGAGTATTTTTCAGAGACGCCGGGCGCACACGGTGACGGATTCCCGCTGGTAGTGCTTGTCGACCGGGCGAGCGCGTCGGCAGCCGAGATCGTCTCCGGAGCGCTGCAGGACTGGGAACGCGCTTTGATAGTCGGCGATACGACCTTCGGCAAGGGTTCGGTGCAGACGGTCCACCCGCTTGGCCCGGAGATTGCCGTCAAGGTCACGACCGCATTCTGGTATACGCCGAGCGGCCGCTGCATCAACCGGCCGTATGACAAGGAGAGCGCGGTCATCCCGGACTCGACTCAGGATACCACCAAGGTGTATTACACACTCGGCAGACTGCACCGAGAGGTCTACGGCGGTGGTGGCATCGTTCCTGACGTGCATGTGGCATATATGAAGCTCACGCCGCTGGCTGCACGCATGACCCGCGATGCTTTCTTCGACTTCGCGGTCGACTACACCAACGTCCATCCCGGTCTTGCTCCTGATTTTCGGGCGGACAAGGCCGTGCTCGACCAGTTTCGCGACTACCTGAAGACGACCAAGAAGATGGAGTTCACCGAGGCTGAGTTCGATTCTTCACATTCGATCTTCGAACGGGAGATCGAACGCGAGGTCGCGGGCAAACTGCTCGGGATGCGGGGTGACTACCAGGCACGCATCCTTCGGGACGAGCACGTGCGCAGGGCGGTTGAGTTGCTGCGGCCGGTCCAGTCCCTGGATGAGCTGCTGAAGGAACTGAAGTAAGAGACAGGACCCAAGGACTCGAGGATTCGAGGAATCGAGTGCCGGGCACTGGAATCCTTGGTTCCTTGCTCCCTATGTCCTTTTCCCATGCCTGAGCTTCCTGAAGTCGAGACGATCCGCCGTCTTCTCGGCCGGCAGCTTGCCGGAAAGCGGGTGGAGGCGGTCACGTTCGGTGCCAGGCGTGTGACCATGTACCCCAGACCGGCAGAGTTCAAGCGTCAACTGATCGGGGTGACCGTCTTGGGTGTGGGCAGGCGCGGCAAGTACCTCACGTTCGATCTGAGTAACAGCCGGAAACTGGTTCTGCACCTGGGCATGAGCGGTCAGGTGCGCAGGTTCGGGCAGGATGCGATGCACAAACATGAGCATATGCGGCTGAGGTTCTCGGACGGCGAGACGGTTTCTTTCGTTGACGCGCGGAGATTTGGCAAGGTCTGTCTGACAGATGGCGGCGCGCTGCCTAAACCAATCAAGGGGATGGAGCGAATGGGCCCGGAACCCATAGCCACAGGCTACAGCGCGGCTTTCCTGGCAGCCTGTCTGAGCGGTCGGAGTGCTTCGGTGAAGAATTTGCTGCTCGACCAGCGTGTGGCCTGCGGGGTTGGCAACATCTACTCGGACGAGGCGCTGCATCGGGCGGGAGTCAGGCCCAGCCGCCGCGCAGGTAGCCTGAAGCCGTCCGAGGTTTCCCGCCTGACCGCGGCCATGGGAAGGGTACTCAAGGACGGAATACGCTGGTGCGGCACGACCATGAAGGACGGGGGCTACGTGCTCGTGGACGGAACCGCCGGTGCGTTCCAGAATCGACTGCGCGTGTACGGGCGCGAGGGGGAGAAATGCCGGCGTCGAGGGTGCAAGGGCGTGATCCAGCGCAAGAGGATCGGAGGCCGGAGCACGCATTTCTGCTCGGCATGCCAGAAGTAGCCATGAGAGGCAGCACGACCACCTACTGGAGGTTTGGATGACAGACAGCCCGCTTGGGATTATCTGCCACTGCGGGGCAGGGACGATTGACGACAAGGCTGCATATGCTGCAGGCCTGACCGAGGCGATCGACGAAGGCTATCGCCTGCTGCGACAGAGCGCGAACGCGCTGGAGGCAGTCGTGGCCGCCGTCCGGATAATGGAGGACAATCCGCTGTTCAATGCCGGGACCGGGTCAGAACTGACCATCGACGGACTGGTCGAGATGGATGCATCATTGATGACACAGGACGGCAGATTCGGAGGCGTAGCCGGTATCTATGGGGTCAGGAACCCGATTCTGGTGGCCGAAAAGGTGATGGCCAGCACGGACCACCTGCTCTTGTGCGGTTCCGGGGCGACCGAATTCGCGCGCAGGATGGGCTTTGATGACTACAGCGCTGTCACTGAACGAGCGCTCTCCCGGTTGCAGCGAGTCATCGACCATGGGTCGAGGTACTTCCACAAGCAGAACAAGGAGCGTTTTCCGACCGGGCTGCCGGCAGATTCCGGAACCGCGCCGGCGCCGGAAGGCCATACCGGTACCGTCGGGGCCGTGGCCAGAGACAAGCACGGCAGCATTGCGGTAGCGACCTCATCGGGGGGTATCGCCGGCCGTATGCGTGGTAGAGTCGGGGATGCGGCGGTGCTCGGAGCCGGTACGTATGCCGGGCTGAGCGGAGCCGTCTCCTGCACCGGCCACGGCGAGGAGATCATGCGCCGGTCACTGGCCAGGGAGATAGTCGAGAAGATGGTAACCATGCCGGCGTCGACAGCCACGACGCTAGTGATGGCCGAGGCGAGAAGGAAGAAACTCGCGCTTGGGGCGGTCGGCCTCGATGC
>JAFGRF010000064.1 GCA_016935295.1 Caldifarciminota bacterium
AGCGGTTCGTCGAACAGGAAGACCTTGGGGTTACGGACTATGGCACGACCCACGGCCACGCGCTGGCGCTGACCGCCGGACAGGGCGGCCGGCTTGCGCGAGAGCAGGTCAGTGATGCCGAGTATTCGCGCTGCTTCGTCGACGCACTTCCGTATTTCATCCTTCGGCATCTTGCGCAGCTTGAGCGCGAAGGCCATGTTCTGACGCACCGACATGTGGGGGTAGAGCGCATAGTTCTGAAAGACCATGGCGATGTCGCGGTCCCGCGGCTCGATGTCGTTGACCATGCGGTCGCCGATGTAGATCTCACCGGACGTGGGTTGCTCAAGTCCGGCCACGAGTCGCAGGGTCGTGGACTTGCCGCAGCCCGACGGACCGACCAGCACGAAGAACTCCCTGTCCGCGACCTCGAAGGTAACGTGATCGACTGCGACCACGTTCTTGTCGTAGAGCTTGCTGAGTTCCTTGAAGGAAACCCGACTCAAGGCGGGGCGACTAGGCGTTTGCCGTCTGGCTTGCCGGCCAGAGGATCGACAGGATGCGGATGAGAGTCTCCCGCAGGTCGCGGCGCGGAACGACTGCGTCGAGCGTGCCGTGCTTCTGGCAGAACTCCGCGGTCTGGAATCCCTCAGGTAGCTTTTCGCCTATGGTACCTTCGATGGTACGCCGGCCGGCGAACCCGATGAGCGCGCCGGGCTCCGAGATGATGACGTCGCCGAGCATCGCAAACGATGCCGTGACGCCGCCGGTACAGGGGTCGACCGGTATGGCTATGTAGGGCACGCGCTCCTTGCGCAGGAGCCCGAGCTCGGCCGAGGTCTTCGCCATCTGCATGAGCGAGTACGCGCCTTCCTGCATCCTGGCGCCGCCGGAAGTGGCAACTACGAGCAGGGGACGGCGCTCGGTGCGGGCGAGCCGGATCGCGCGCGCAATCTTCTCTCCTACGACAGAACCCATGCTGCCACCGACGAAGCCGAAGTCCATCACGGCCAGGACTATCGGTATTCCGCCCAGCGCGCCGCGGCCGTAGACCAGCCCGTCTTTGCGTCCGGTCTTCTCCTGTGACTTCGTCAGCTGTTTGTCGTATTCGGGAAACTGCAGCGGGTCGGCAGGTGCCATACCGATGTCGAGCTGCTCGAGCCGACCTTCGTCGAGCAGGATTTGTATGTACCGATCCGGGTTGATGCGGAAGTGGTAGCCGCACCGGGTACAGATGAAGAAGTTCGATTCGAGGGTCTTGCGATAGAGGATTTCGCCGCAGCTGTTGCAGCGATACCACATGCCGTCCGGCGTCTGCGACCGGCCGACCGGGCGGGCGGGCGTGGGCATGGGCTAGTATAGGAGGAGGCGCTAGAGAGTCAAGAATCATGCCGGCCGCAACCGCCCCGGGCCGGACTGCCGGCGTCTGGTGCGTCCGGTGTCCCGTCCAGCCATGTGCTCGGCTGCCTGCCGTGTTTGACAGCCGGATGGGCTTGTCTACTCTTAAGTAATGTGTGAAGTGTTCCTTGGGCTCGGGTCGAACCTTGGTGACCGGGCCGGGTTCCTCGACCAGGCTGTCGCCGCCATCGAGTCGTTGGGCAAGGTCGTGCGGTCGCGCTGGTACGAAACGGCAGCGGTCGGTCTGCCGGGCGCACCGGCATTCCTCAACGGCGTCGTACGGCTGGTGACCGAGCTTGCTCCTGACGAGCTGCTGCGCCAGACGCGGGAGATCGAGCGCCGGCTCGGCCGTGACCCTCTCACGCGCGCCGGCTCCCGGACAATCGATATCGACATTTTGCTCTTCGGCCATAAGGTACTCAGCCGTCCCGGCCTGGAAATACCCCATCCGCGTCTCCACCACCGTGCTTTTGTGCTTGTTCCGCTGGCCGACCTGGCTCCCAATTTCGTCCATCCGGTATTGGGCAAGACCGTATCCGAGATGCTGGCCGACGTGGACCGCGCGGGAGTCAAAGCCGCATAGCGAATGCAGACGAAGTCAGAAGTAGGATACCAGAAGCCAGAAAGCAGGAGTGTCGACCGGACTTGGCCCTCGGCTCTTGGCCTTTGCCTTCTGACTTCCGCCTTCTCCGGATGAGGTACATCTGCATCGAGGGGCCGATTGGTGTCGGCAAGACCGCGCTGGCTGAGCTCCTGGCGAGCCGGCTCGACGCCAGGCTGGTGAAGGAAGCGGTGGAGGAGAATCCGTTTCTCGACAAGTTCTACGGCGACATGCGCAGCTACGCGTTCCAGACCCAGCTCTTCTTTCTGCTTTCCCGCCACAGGCAGCAGAGTGAGCTGCTCCAGACCGGGCTCTTTGATGAGACCATCGTATGCGACTACCTTTTCGACAAAGACAAGGTGTTTGCCCATTTGAACCTGACCGAGCACGAACTGACGCTCTACGACCGTATCTACAAGTTCATCGCTGAGGAGATACCGAAGCCGAGTGTCGTCGTGTACCTGCAGGCACGCGTGGATGTGCTTCTCGCCAGGATCAGACAGCGGGCAAGGAGGTTCGAGGCCGCAATCGACCCGCAGTATCTCGAGGAACTGGCCGATGCCTACAACCACTACTTCATGCACTACGACGCTGCACCAGTTCTTATCGTGAATACCGAACGTCTGGACTTCGTGGCCAACCGCCAGGACTTCGAGGACCTCTACCGGGCGATTGAGGAGACAACATCAGGGCGGCGGTTCTACTCGCCGAGGGGAAAAGGCAGATGACGAAGGTACGAATTCCGAAGTCCGAATGCCGAATGGCGGAATGGGACTGAGATGTCGAAGGCACAGAGCTTGCCGGACAAGCTGACCACGGTGAGAATAGCGCGCAAGAAGGCCAAGGGCGAGCGTATCGTCTGCCTGACCGCATATGACTACCCGAGCGCGCGGATACTCGACGAAGCGGGCGTGGACCTGATACTGGTCGGTGACTCGGCGGCCAACGTCATCTACGGCATGCCTACCACTTTGACCATCGGTATGGACGAGATGGTCTACCATACCCGCGCAGTCGCGGCCGGGGTGAAGCGGGCGCTGTTGGTCGCAGACATGCCGTTTCTCTCCTATCAGGTGTCGATTGAGCAGGCGGTCGCCAATGCCGGCCGGTTCCTTCAGGCCGGCGCCGAGGCGGTCAAAGTTGAAGGCGCCGGGCCGGTCGTGCCTGCCATCAGACGGCTGGTTGAGCTCGGTATCCCGGTGATGGGACACCTCGGCCTGACTCCGCAGTCAGTCCACAAGCTCGGCGGCTACCGGCTGCAGGCGCGCAAGGCAGAGGATCAGGAGAGGCTGCTGACCGACGTCCACGCGCTTGAGGACGCGGGTTGCTTCTCGGTTGTGCTTGAGAAGATCCCGGCTGAGGTCGCAGGCGTGGTGACAAAGGAGCTCAGGATTCCGACCATTGGCATCGGCGCCGGGTCGGATTGTGA
>JAFGRF010000381.1 GCA_016935295.1 Caldifarciminota bacterium
AAGGAGTGCCAGCAACTTGAACGCGAGCAGTTCGAGCTGCACGACACGCGGCCGCTCGACACCGTGGTCCGTGAGTTGATTCAGGACGGCTATATCCCGAGCTGGTGCACGTCCTGCTACCGGCTGGGCCGGACCGGCGAGCACTTCATGGAGTTCTCGATTCCCGGGTTCATCAAGCGCTTCTGCACGCCGAACGCGCTGACAACGCTCGCCGAGTACCTGACCGACTACGCATCGGAGGAGACGAAGCGCGACGGCTTCGCCCTGATTGAGAGAGAAACGGCGCAGATACCTGACGAGAAGAGGCGTGCCCAGGTAAAGGCCCGGATCGAGAAGATAAGGACGACCGATGAGCGCGATCTGTACTTCTGAGGACGCAAGATGCATGACGCACGACGCATTACGCCAGAGCTATCTGGTGTCGGGTGTGATGCGGGTAGCGTAGAGCATCATGAGTGACACTTCCACCTTCAGAGACGCGCTGGCGCGGCTGGCGCGCGGGCATGAGGTGAAGCTCTGGCTGTGCCGGGCCGAGGGCCGGCGCTGGGATTTCCTCTGGAGCGTCGGAGCGGAGCGGCTTGAGCCGGCCGAGCTTGTCGTGTCGGATACCGAGTTCGCCGTGTTCGGCGAGAATGTGACACCGGAACTCGGCGGGCTGGTGCGCGAGGAGTTTGTTCGGTTCCGCTCGTCGGCCGCGACCCGCAAGGAGACTGACCTGCTGGGCGAACGTCAGGTGCCCGCGGGCGCGCTCTACGGCATCCACACCGTGCGCGCTCTGGAGAACTTCCCGCTATCCGGCCGGCCGGTGCATGTGCTGTTGGTCCACGCGTTCGGCGCGGTGAAACTCGCCTGCGTGAGGGCCAACCGGGCGCTCGGCATCTGGCGGAACGACACCGCCAAGGCCGATGCGATCGAGCAGGCGTGCCGCGAGATGATGGAGGGCAGGTTCGACGGGCAGGTGCTGGTGGACGCCTTGCAGGGCGGGGCCGGCACTTCCACGAACATGAACGTCAACGAGGTGCTGGCGAACCGGGCGCTGGCGATTCTCGGCGAGCCGCTTGGCAACTACGCGCGGGTGTCGCCGCACGACGACCTGAACCGGCACCAGTCGACCAATGATACTTTCCCGACCGCGCTGCGGGTGGCGGCGGTGAAGTCGCTGCGTGAGCTGGAAGAAGAGCTGGTCGTTCTGCAGGAGGCGTTTCAGGCGAAGGAACAGGAGTTCGCCGGCGTGGTCAAGGTCGGCCGCACCGAGATGCAGGACGCGGTGCTCATTACGCTCGGCCGGGAGATGGGCGCGTACGCCGAGGCGTTCGCTCGCGACCGCTGGCGGGTATTCAAGAGCGAAGAGCGGTTGCGGACCGTGAACCTCGGCGGCACCGCGGTCGGCACCGGGATGGGCGCGCCACGGAGTTACATCTTCGGCGTGGTCGACCATCTGCGCGATATCACC
Source organism: Caldifarciminota bacterium (assembly GCA_016935295.1). GTDB lineage: Bacteria > Hydrothermota > Tepidihabitantia > Tepidihabitantales > Tepidihabitantaceae > UBA2258. The sequence continues at coordinate 1,454 of JAFGRF010000381.1, forward strand.
GGCATCGGACTCGGCCGGGCCGAGAACCTGGTCGAGGCGACGCAGAACGCAGACGCGTTTGTTGAGGTGTCGGGCACGATGAAGGCGTGCGCGGCCAACCTGATAAAGGTGACGAACGACCTGCGGCTCCTTTCTTCAGGCCCGGAAGCCGGGCTGAACGAAATCGACCTGCCCGAGCGCCAGGCCGGTTCGACCATCATGCCCGGCAAGGTGAACCCCGTGATTCCGGAAGCAGTGGCGCAGGCGGCGATGATGGTGTTCGGGTACGACGCGGTCATCTCCCACGCGGCCTCGGCCGGCAACCTGGAGCTGAACCAGTTTATGCCGCTGATTGCCAGCGCCCTGCTGGATGAGTTGGAACTGCTGCACAACGCCTGCCGGATACTCAGGTTGCACTGCGTGACCGGCATCCGGGCGAACGTGGAGCGCTGCAGCCGGTTCGTCGAATCGACGACCGCGACTGTGACCGCGCTCGTGGAGGAGCTGGGCTACGAGCGGGCCGAGGCCCTGGTCAAGGAATCAGCGGCGACCGGGAAGTCGCTGCGGCAGCTTGCCGAAGAGAAGTGCGGCATCCCGGCCAGGCGGTTCGACGAGCTGGTTTCGCCTGAGGCGGTGAACCGGCTGGGAAGCAGAGAGGAACCACGGAGCCGAGGGGGCGAGGGTGCCGGTGAGGAGCAGGCATGAGGGCGGCGAAGGGAATGCGGCTGCACATCGGTATCTTCGGGCGCCGCAACGTGGGCAAGTCGTCACTGCTGAATGCGCTCACGCGCCAGCAGGTGTCTATCGTCTCCGACGTGGCGGGGACTACGACCGACCCGGTCGAGAAGCCGATGGAACTGCTGCCGCTCGGCCCTGTGCTGTTCATCGACACCGCGGGCGTAGACGATGTCGGCGCGCTCGGCGAGATGCGGGTAGAAAAGACGCGCAAGGTCATTGAGCGTACCGATGTCGGGGTCGTCGTCGCCGAGGCCGGGAGGTGGAACGAATTCGAGCAGACGATGACAGAGGAACTGCGCAAGCGCGGCGTACCCGTCATAGTGGTCTTCAACAAGGCCGACCTGGCCGAGGGACATGACCGGAAAATGGGGACTGTACCTTCAGGGGCTGTCCCCATTTTCCCGGACGCAACCGAGGAGCTTGGACGGGAGCTGCGGGATTCCGGCGCACGAGTCGTGCGGACAGTGGCGCCGAAGGGCGAAGGCATTCTTGCCCTGCGCGAGGCCCTGATAGCGTCGGCACCAGAGGAGTTCGTAAACCCGCCGACGATAGTCGGCGACCTGCTGCCGAGTGGAGGACTGGCGGTGCTCGTGGTGCCGATAGACAAGGAAGCGCCGCGCGGACGGCTCATCCAGCCGCAGGTGCAGACC
>JAFGRF010000065.1 GCA_016935295.1 Caldifarciminota bacterium
CTCTTCTCCGCCGCCTGCAGCCCGGGACGTGTGAAGGAGAACCGCTGCAGCTCGTTCATCGCGATGAGGTCGAGCGCGGTCGACGGTATCCAGTCCACGTCGGTCGTGTATCCGCACGCCGCTCGGACCCCGGCTGAGCGGATGAACCGCCGGATGACCCGCTTGTCCACCCGCATCACCGAGCAGGCCCCGAAATAGACGAGCCGCTGGCCGGTCCGGCACGGAATCCTCTCCGCCAGTTCGTCGAGCGACACCGTGTTCCGGTTGTCGATGAGGATATGGCCGGGCTCACCGTGGAACGCAAGGTAGAGTATCTTGTAGTCACCGTAGCCCTTCTGTCGCCACTTGTCGAGCAGGAAGTCCAGTTCGTTCCGGGTCGAGCAGTCACGGTAGATGTACTTCACCCCGGCGTTCACTTCGAGTAGTTCGAGTACGGGACGGACGGTCGTCGGCTGCGCCAGGCTCGAATCCCAGTTACCCTCTATGCAGAAGATGTGCTTCGGAGCTGGTCGCGGTTTCGCGCTCACAGCGCTATTGTAGCCGCGCCCGGAGGCGGTGGCAAGCCACGATCCGCGACTGACGCCAGACCAGTGATGCACCGGGGAATTGAATGACGGCCAGGACTCCTCACTTGAGTCCCCGAATAGGAAGGGGCGGCATATGTGCCGCCCCGTTGTTCAGGAATACCGTGTCTGCTTCAGTGCGGCGATGCCGCGTTTCTCGCAGAACTCGTTGTTCTCACCCCAGCTTCTTGTGGCAGAACCACCAGTCGAAGCACTCGTACTGCTTGGGACGCTCGGCCGCGGTCTTCTCGTCGGTCGCAGGCGGGATGATGACGTGGTCCTTGACCAGCTCGTTGTTCGGCCAGCCAGCCGGCATCGCGACCTTGTTCGCCTCGCCGACCTGCAGCGCCTTGACCATCCGCACGATTTCGTCCATGTTGCGCCCGAGCTCCTGCGGGTAGTAAAGCATCGCCCGCATCACCCCGCGCGGGTCGACGATGAACACCGCCCGTACCGTATTGGTGCCCTTGCCCGGGTGAATCAACCCCAGCTTGCCCGCTACCTTGCCCGTGTCGTCGGCGATTACCGGGAACTTGATCTCGACATCGAGCTTTTCCTTAATCCACTGCACCCACTTGATGTGGGAAAAGACCTGGTCGATGCTCATGCCGATGAGCTCGCACCCGAGCTTCTGGAATTCGTCCCAACGCTTCTGGAACGCGACGAACTCGGTCGTGCACACCGGCGTGTAGTCGGCCGGATGGCTGAAGAGCACGAACCACTTGCCTTCGTAGGCCTTGGGCAGATCCTTCCGGCCATGGGTCGTCTGGACGCTTATCTCAGGGAACTTGTCGCCGATGAGCGGCATTCTCTCTTCCATGTCTCTTTCCTTTCGCTGTCGCCGGTTCGCGACCTACTTTGTCTGCTTCACTCTCTCTTCCTGGCTCATCGCGGCCAGCTTCTCCACCTGTTTCAGGTCGAGCTTCAAGCCCTGGGCCACGCCCGTGCCGTACTCCTTGTCCGCCTTGTAGAACAGGGCGGTCTGCCGCAACTGGATGCGCTGCTGGGCATTGCCCAGGTGGGCGACGATGTTGCCGACCAGGTGCTCGCGTGCGGTGTCGTCCATCACCTTGCGAAACAGGTTGCCGGGCTGCACAAAGTCGTCCTCGGTCTTGGGGTACGGCCTTCGGCCGATGGTGCCTGAGAAATCGACGTCGGGCTCGCCTGCCTTGGGGTCGGGCGCGGGTCCGCCGAAGCTGTTCGGCCAGTAGTTGGGACCGCCGCCCAGATTGCCGTCGATGCGCATCGTCCCGTCACGCTGGTAGTTCTCCATCTTGCCGCCGCGCGGCGCGTTGATGGGCAGCAGGTGGTAGTTGGGCCCGAGCCGGTGCAGGTGCGCGTCGCGGTAGAAGACCGCCCGCGCCTGTAGCATCTTGTCCGGCGAGAGCGCGAACCCCGGCACCAGGTTGCCCGGACAGAACGCCGACTGCTCGACCTCGGCGAAGTAGTTCTCCGGGTTGCGGTTGAGCACCATCCTCCCGACCGGGATAGGCGGGTAGTCACCGTGGGGCAGCACCTTGGTCATGTCGAACGGGTCGAACCGGTAGGTCGCCGCGTCCGCCGGCTTCATGACCTGGACGTACACCCGCCACGACGGGAACTCGCCCTTCTTGATGGACTCGAACAGGTCCCGGGTCGCATGGTCCGGGTCCTTCGATATCATCGCCGCCGCTTCGTCGCGGGCGAAATTCTTGACGCCCTGTTCGGTCTTGAAGTGGAACTTGACCCAGAAGTAGTCGCCCTTGGCGGTGTACCACTTGAGCGCATGTCCGGAGTAACCGTTCATGTTGCGGTAGGTCCTCGGCGTGCCCCGGTCCGAGAAGAGTATCGTCACCTGGTGGACCGACTCGGGCGTCAGCGAAAGGAAGTCCCAGAACATGTCCGGGTCCTTGGCGTTGGTCGCCGGGTTGCGCTTCTGGGTGTGGATGAAGTCCGGGAACTTGATTGCGTCGCGGATGAAGAAGACCGGCGTGTTGTTGCCGGTCATGTCGAAGTTGCCTTCCTCGGTGTAGAACTTCACCGCGAACCCGCGCGGGTCGCGCTCGGCGTCGGCCGAGCCTTTCTCCCCGCCCACGGTCGAGAACCGTGCGAACACTTCGGTTTTCTTGCCGACTTTGGACAGAAAGTCGGCGCAGGTGTACTTCGTCACGTCATCCGTCACCTCGAAGTAGCCGTGCGCGCCCGCGCCCTTGGCGTGGACTACCCGTTCGGGAATCCGCTCACGGTTGAAGTGTGACAGCTTGTCGTGCAGGTGGACATCGGAAAGCAGGGTGTAGCCCGGGCTGCCGACGGTCTGGCTGTTCTGGTCGTCCCCCACCGGCTTGCCGAAGTTGGTGGTCAGACGCTTCGGTTCGGTCATAGCTGGCTCCTTTCTCTGGACTCCTTATTCATAATGATTATGAGTTATCGGCGCCCTGATTATAGCCGCGGGTCCGGCCCTGTCAAATCAGGCTGTCGGCAGCCGGCGCCGGCAGTCCGGACAGAGCCCGCACAGCTCCAGCCGCGCGCTGCGGACCGTCCAGCCACGGAAGCGGCGAGCCGACTTCGGCAGCGCCGCCGCGACCCGTGCCGCCGGCACCGAGTCCGGCGCGACGTCAAGGATGCGGCCGCAACCGGTGCAGACGAGGTGGGCGTGGGGCTCGGTGTTGGCATCGAACCGGACGATTCCATCGGCGTCGGCAAACCCGACCAGCAGCCCGTTCGCGGTCAGCCGCTTGAGGTTCTGATACAGAGTGGCGGTGCTGACCTTCTGTCCCCGGCGGCGCAGCGACCGCTGCACCTCCTCGGCGCTGAGGTGGTCGTTGCTGTACTGCAGCCGCGCCAGGATGAGACGGCTCGCCCGCGTAGACCGGAGTCCACGGCGCCGCAGCAGTTCGGTAACGGAATGGTCCTGGGTCTTCAGTGGTTACACTATACAGGCTGGCGGCGGCCGCTTCCAGTCCGGAAACGCAGTCCGGCCACGCCGGGGAGTGCCGACGCCGCCCCGCCGTCGCGGTCCACGTCTGGGATACGATCGGCAGGCGGAAAACGCGAGGGATAGTCCCCCGAAGCGGCTGCGTCGAACTCGCCGCGGGACGGTTCCTGTCTTGCGCATCATTCTCGCGTCGTGGTTGTTCGGTTCTGTGGATGTTGTGCCTCTCGAAGACAATGGAGGCAGGCCGGTCCTGGCCAATGCCGCCGCCAAGTTGAGACGAAGCTTCCCGCGTCCCCGGAATCCCGCTATACTCAACGGCCGATGAAGCAGACCCTACCCGCCGCGGTCGCCGGCGGCAACGCCGACCTCCGCCCCTGGTCGCTCGGTGCCGAGGAGACCCTGCAGGCGCTGGCCGGCAGCCGCGACGGACTGGCTGCGGCGCAGGCCGACGAACGGCTGCACGCGCACGGCCGGAACGCGCTGCGGGCCAGAAACCGGAAGACCTGGTATCAACTCCTGGTCCACCAGTTCGCGAACCCGATGGTCTACCTGTTGATTGGTGCTGCTGTAGTCAAGGCCTGGTTCAAAGGTCTGCTGGACGCTGCCGTCATAGCCGCCATCCTCATCTTCATGGCCGTCATCGGCCTGGCGCAGGAACTGAAGGCGCAACGGGCCATGGCCGCCCTGCTCAAGTTGAGCGCGCCCCGGGCGAAGGTACGGCGTGACGGTCGGATCTCGCTGCTGGATGCGGCCCGCGTGGTACCTGGCGACCTGCTGGTCGTCGAGGCGGGCGACCGCGTTGCCGCCGACTGCCGCCTGCTCGAGGCTGCCAGCCTGAAGGTAAACGAATCGACCTTCACCGGCGAGTCGTTGCCGGTCGAGAAAACGGTGCCCCCCGTACCCGGCGACGCCGCGCTCCACGACCGCAGCAACATGCTGTTCATGGGCACGACCATCAGCCACGGACGCGGACTGGCCGTGGTTACTTCCACCGGGATGCAGACCGAAATCGGCCGGATCGCCGAGGCAGTTGCCGGCGCCAAGAAGGACCGGACACCGCTGCAGCAGGGCATTGACCACCTCGCGCGCTCCCTGATCTGGATAGTCATCGGTGCCTGCCTGGTACTCGTAGCTACCGGCCTGTTGCGGGGCATGGCCTGGGCCGAAGTGCTGCTGCTGACCGTGGCCGCAGCGGTATCCGCGATCCCCGAAGAGCTTCCCGCCACGGTCACCGTAATCCTGGCTGTCAGTGTCAGTCGCATGGCCGCGCGCAACGTCATCATCCGCAAGCTCACCGCGGTCGAGGCGCTCGGCACCGCGACCGTCATCTGCTCGGACAAGACTGGCACACTGACGCTGAACGAAATGACCGTCCGCAACTTGTGGGTCGGCGGTCGGCAGTTGACCGTTACCGGCAGCGGCTACGCGCCGGACGGCGAATTCCGCTTCGAAGGGAAGCCGGTCGCGCCGGACTCCGACCAGGCCCTGCAGCGTCTCTTGCGGGTGGCCGTGCTCTGCAACGACGCACTGCTCAATCGGGTCAAGTCGGACTGGAGCTTGCTCGGCGACCCCACGGAAGGCGCGTTGCTTGCCGCCGGGGCCAAGGCCGGACTCCACAAGGCCGCGCTGGAAGCGGAGCAGCCGCGGCTCGATGAAATCCCCTTCGAGAGCGAGAAGCAGTTCATGGCCACGCTCCACAGCGAGGACGGACAGCGGACCGCGTACGTCAAAGGCTCGGTCGAGAAGCTGCTAGCGCTGTGCTCGCACGTTGACACCGGCAGCGGCGAGCGGCCGCTCGACGACGATGCACGCCGGGCCGTGCTGGACGCCAATCAGGCGATGGCCGGTGAGGCGTTGCGCGTTCTGGCGATCGCCGCCGCGCCCTACCCGGTCAACCTCGGCCGGCTGAGCGCGGACCGCCTTGCCGGCCGGCTGGTCCTGCGCGGGCTCGCCGGTATGTTCGACCCGCCGCGCGACGAGGCCCGCCGCGCGATCCAGCGGTGCCAGCGGGCCGGCATCCGCGTCGCGATGATAACCGGAGACAATCCCATCACCGCATCGGCAATCGCCTCGCAACTTGGCATCGGCCGATCCGGCGAAACGGCCATGGTCGGCCGCGAAATCGAGGCGCTGTCCGACGACGAACTCCGGACAGCCTGCCGCGACCGCAGCGTCTTTGCTCGAATCGAGCCTTTGCACAAGCTCAGAATCGTCAATGCCTTCAAGCAGAACGGCCACGTCGCCGCGATGACCGGGGACGGCGTGAATGATGCCCCGGCGCTGGAGGCCGCCGGCATCGGTGTCGCGATGGGCATCACCGGCACCGACGTCGCGAAAGAAGCGGCCGACATGGTACTGGCCGACGACAACTTCGCGTCCATCGTTGCGGCGGTCGAAGAGGGACGGGCGATTTTCAACCGCCTGCGGAACGTGGTCTTCTTTCTGCTGCTGACCTGTACGGCCGAGTTGATGACCATACTGCTGAGCGTGGCGATATATGGCGAGTCGCCGCTCGAACCGATCCACGTCCTCTGGATAAACCTTGTGACCGGCAGTCTTGCCGCCATCCCGCTCGGGCTGGAGCCGGCAACCGGCAGGGAACTGAACCAGCCGCCCAGAGACCCGGCTGTCGGCTTGATTTACCGCGGCATGCTCCTACGCTTACTCGTCCTCGGGCTGTGCACGTCCGCTGCGATAACGCTGGTGTTCCACCACGCACCGCTTCCGCCAGCAACCGACCCTCTGACCGCGCACGGCGTCCGCCAGACCATCGCCTTCACGGGCATCGTCATCGCTGAATGGCTTTTTGCCTTCCATGCCCGCTCGCCGGAGCAGAACATCTGGGAAATCGGCGTACTTCGCAACCGCTGGCTGATGCTGGCGATGCTGGCCGGTCTCGGCCTGCAGTCACTGGTCATCTACCTGACGCCCGTGGCAGAGTTCTTCCATACCCGGCCGCTGTCGCCGGTCGAACTTCTCTGGGCAGTGCTGCCCGGGCTGGGTGTGGTGGTGCTTGAAATGGCCCGAAAACTGCTGGCCCCGCGTCTCTTCTCAGCTGGCCAGTGGCAGCGGCTGAGCGGCCCCCGCCACCTGCCCGGTCGCGTCTAGCCCCCTGTCGGCAGCATTGCCCAGCGGGGCCGGACGCTTGACTTCACCGGCAGCGCCCATAGCATGAGGCGCGTGGATTTCCCAGTACCGCTGCGACCGACGTCGGTCCCGGCCCAGGCGCTTGAAGCTATCACCGGCCGGGTTCGGCCGTCGTCAGATGGCCGGAGCGTGCTGGAGCCGGGCGAGCGGCTGCACAGCCCCTGCAATCCCCTGTTGCCCGGCCTCGGCTTCTGCGACCCGCACGCCCGGAGAGCGCCGGACGGCCGCATCCTCGTCTACGCCACGCACGACTTCGGGCCGGAGAACAAGGACTATGAGATGCACGACTGGTGGATCTGGTCCACCCGCGACCTTGAGGAATGGACTTTTGAGGGCGCGCTGCGGCCTGAGGAGACGGCCATCGGCAAGCCCATGCGTTCGTGCTGGGCAACCGACGCACTCCTGGCCGAGGGCATGTGCTGGTGGTACTTGTCCGATGGCCCGGACCGCATCCGGGTGATGCACGGCGCTGGTCCGACCGGTCCCTGGCGCGACGGCGGGCAAGAACCGCTCGTTGACACGCGTCTTGTGTCGTCCGGCACCCGCGACCCGCACGTATTCACCGATGACGACGGTTCGGAATGGCTGCTGTTCGGCACCTGGGATTCCTACCTGGCCCGGCTGGCTCCGGACCGAGTCTGCTTCGCCGCGCCGCGGCAACGCCTCGAGGTCCGCAACCCGCAGGGGCCATACGGCCCGGGCCGGACCGACGACAAGCCTTCGCTGCATCGGCACGGCGGCTACTACCACCTGACATGGGGCTGCTTTGGAGCCCGGTCGCGTGCCCTTGCCGGCCCGTATTACTGCGACGGTTGCTTTCTCGACCGGTCACTCGCCGACCCGGAGTTTGCCGCAACCGAGCAGTTCTCCATGGACCGGCACGGTTCATTCTTCGTGCACAAAGGCCGCTGGTTCTTCATTGGTAACGACTACAGCCGGCCGGGTGCCACGCCGCATTTCCGCGACAGCATCATCGTGCCGGTCGAGTACGCTGCCGACGGCCGCATCGCCCCGGCCCGACTGGCGCGCTCCTGGCGCTGAACGAACCAGAGGTCGAACTCAGCCCGATGCAGGAAGCCGGCTAGAGACGCACGGTCACGCCGGCGACCGCGTAGTGGAA
>JAFGRF010000382.1 GCA_016935295.1 Caldifarciminota bacterium
GGCGTTCGGCGTTTCCTCGACTCCGGCCGGCATGCTGTCGCGGATGACCGAGACGGTGTAGCCGTCCATGTTCAGCACGTAGACTCGGTTCTGGACCGGGTTATGGGCCATGACGCAGGCATAGTCGCCGCAGGTGATGTGGGCGGTCACGCTGCCGGTCCCAGCGTCGAACACCACCACGTCGTCGCTCTTTGTGTTCGAGCAGTACACCTTGTTGTTGAGCGGGTTGTTGAGTATGTAGTAGGGCGCATCGCCGACCGGCACCGTGGCGACAACGGTGTTGGTCGAGCAATCGATGACCGATACGTCGTCGGTGCTTCCGTTGGCGCAGAACACGCGGTTGTACTCGCGGTTGAAGCAAAGGTCCTTGGGCACGTCGCCGACCGCGATCCACGTCACCACCGTGTCCGCCGCGCCGTCGATGGCGATGACCGAGTCGCCGCCCGAGTTGACGAGGTAGACCATGTCATTGATGTCGTTGTGCACCATCACATCCGGGATGGCACCCACCGTGATCGATGTCACCAGGGTGTCACCTGCGCCATCGATGACGCTGACGGTCCGGTCCCCGGTGCACGCGCAGTAGACCTTGTTGTCAGTCGGGTTGTAGCAGACGATCTTCGGTATGTCTCCGACCCCGACTCGAGCAATCACCGTATCGCTCGCGCAGTCAATGACCCACACCCGGTCGGAGTCGCCTTCAGGGCAATACACCGTGTTCGCGGTCGAGTTGTAGCAGATGCTGCTTGCGTGTATGCCTGCGGGAATCACGACCAACAGGGTATCGGCCGCACCGTCGATGACAGTTACCAGACCGGACCCGTAGTGTGAGCAGTATATCTTGTTGCCCTGCGTGCTGTGGCAGAAGTACGACGGCTCGTCCGTGGTCGGTATCGTCGCGACGATGGCATTGGTCGAGCCGTCGATGACCGAGATGCTGGCGCATCCCCAGTTCGCGCAGTAGACCTTGTTTCCAGCCGGGTTGTAGCACAGGTCATTGGGCCACGAGCTGTCGGGCAGGGCGATGGTCGTCTCCAGCCATTGGGCGCCGGCACCCGCTACGAACAGGAACAGGGCGGCGAGGACGATTGTCCGCTTCATGAAGTTATCTCCTATCTGGTTATCACCAGCTTGTGGATGGCCTGCGGTTGCACTCCGCGCACGAAGTAGACGCCCGGCGCGAGCCGCGTGACGTCGTTGGCCCCCGGCTGCAGTTCCATCACCTTGCGGCCAGAGGCATCCAGCAACTCCGCCCGGTATGCTGTCTGCTGTCTACTGTCTACTGCCCGAAGCATCAGCACGCCGCGGACAATGGTCGGCCCGCCATTCGCCTTTCGCAGTTCGGCGTTCGGCGTTTCCTCAATGCCGGTCAGGGAGTCGACGATGACCGAGATCGTCGAGCCATACGCACTGACCGCATAAACCCGTCCGCCGCCCGCGTCCACTGCCAGCACGTCGTTGCGTGCGCGAACCAAAACCGTGTGCCGGATGGTGTCGGTCGCGCCGTCGAGCAGGAACACGTCGCGTCCGGACGTGCTGATGTAGGCGAGCCCGGTGCGCGTGCTGTAGGCCATGGCGGTAGGCCCGTTGCCGATGTTGATCCTGGTAACCACGCTGTCACCCGCGCCGTCGAGCACGGCGACGTTGTTTCCCGAACTGACCGCGACATAGACTTTGTTGTGCTGGGGATTGTGTGCCGCCCGGTAGGGATAGCGGCCGACCGTGATTGTGGCAACAACGGTGTCCGCCGAGCAGTCGACGACAGTCACGGTCGAGTCCCCGTAGTTCGATGCGTATGCCTTATCATCGTTGGGGTTGTAGCACAAAGCAATCGGACCGTCGCCGACCCGTACCGAATCGATGACAGCGTTGGACGCGCCGTCGATGACCTTGAGCATGTCGGCGTCGCGCAGCCCGCAGTAGACTTTGTTGCTCGCGGTGCTCAGGCAGAGATTCTGGGGGTTGTCGCCTACCTTCATGCGGGCCAGGACTGCGTGCGTTGCCGCGTCCAGGACCAACAGCGAATCCTGATACGTGTCCGTGCAGTACACCTTGCCGTTCGCGGGATTGCAGAGGATGGCGAAGGGGGTTCCCCCGAACGGAACCGAGTCGATGGCCGTGCCGGACGCCGCGTCGATGATCGTGATGCGGGCCGCAGCGTTGACCGTGCAGAAGACCTTGTTGTTCGTACTGTCGTAGCAGACCTGCATCGTGTTCTGGCCGACTGCGACCTCGGCAACGACCTCGTTGGTCGCCGCATCCACCACCGCGACGGCCGGGCCGTGCGAGTTGGGCACCCAAAGCCTGCCCTGGCGCGAATCGAAGCAGGCATCATTCGGGTAGTACCCTACGAGCACCGTTGCCACCATCGAATCCGCGACCCCGTCTACGACCGACAGGTTGTTGCCATCCCGGTTGCATACCCAGACTCGGTTCCCGGTCGCGGCATGGACCACCGGCGCCGGCGTGTAGTCAACCACGGCGTCGCTGAGCTTGGCGTTCGTCGCGCCGTCCAGTATGGTGACCTTGCGGGAGTACTGCATCGTGCAGTAGGCCTTGTTGCTGGTCGGATTGTAGCCGACCGCGTACGCCTGCGAAACGGTGATTGACGTGTCAACGGCATCTGAGACGCCGTTGATGACCACGACCTTGCTTGCCCCGTTGGCCGCAACGTAGACTCTGCTGTTGGTTGAGTTGTAGCAGATATCCCGAGGCCCGGCGCCCGTCGCTACCGCGGCGAGCACGCTGTCGCCGACGCCGTCGATGACCGTCACGCTGCCGTCCTGGTTGTTCGCGCTGTACACTTTGTTCTGTGCCGAGTTCCAGCATAGCGCCTGCGGCCTGCGCCCGGTCCGGACCGTGGCGACGACATTGTTGTTCGAGCCGTCGATGACCGTCACCGAGCTGTCGCTGTTACCCGCAACATAGACCTTGTTGTTGGTCCTGTTGACGCACAGGGCATAGGGATAGTCGCCACCCCAAACCTGCGCGACGACCTGATTGGTCGCGCCGTCGATGACCGTCACCGAGTCCTTCTCCGAGTTCGTGCAGTAGACCCGGCCGGTCGCCGGGTTGACGCAGAGGGCGTTGACGTAGCCGCTGACCGGTATCGTAGCCAGGACGTCATTGGTCGCACCGTCGATGACAAGCAGGTAGGCGCTGGCGGTGCTGGTTGCGGCGTAGAGCTTGTTGTTCGCCGGGTTGTGGCAGAGCTCGTGGATGCCCTTGCCCTCCGGGGTAGGGATGCTGGCGATACGCGTCCCGCTCGCCTGGTCCACCACCAAGATCCGGTCGCACGTCGAGCCACCGACATAGATGCGGTTGTCAACCGAATTGTACGCCATGGCGCTCGGGTACCCGAGGCCACCCAGCGTGTCGGGCAGCAGAATTGTGGTTTCAAGGTACTGTGCGCCCGCAAGTGCAGCGAACACAAACAGGAAGACGAGGACGGCGGTCCGTTTCATATCAACTCCTTCTGGTTAGCCGAATAGCGTCCGGAGAACTCCGCGTCGCGCGGCGCACCCGCGTCCGACGGGCGAGCCGGCAGCGCCGGCTCAATGGAAGAAATGCTAGGCCATGGCCCTGACTGTGTCAATCGCTGCTTGCCGTTCCATCACCCAAGGCAGGCACCGGGTCCCGCTATCACGCCTGGTCCTTCCTTGCCAGGGACTCTACCCACTCGCGTCTCCGCCACAGGGCGCAGCCGCCGCGCGTCTCTTTGAGTTCCGCATGGTTGTCGCGAATCGCCTTGAGCAGGTGAGAACCCAGCGCCTCTGCCAGCGGTATGTCAACCGCGTTCGCGTCCGAAAAGGGCGCGAACGGGCACGGTTCGAGGCTGCCGTCCGGTCCGATGTGGACGAACCCGCGGCCCGCAGCCAGGCAGCCGCCGAACTGCTCCTCGTCACCGGGGAAGACGATGAACACCGGCCGTGACCGTTCCTGCATGCCCTCCGAGAACTCGACCAGCCTGTGCCGCTGCTCCTGCAGCAGGGTCAAGTCTTCGGTTCCGGGCGCGGCCGGAGTGTACTCGACGAAGATGAAGAGGCTGCAACCGTTGCCGATGAGCGCCTGGACCAGCCCTTCGGCGGTCACGGCCTCGAAGTTGCTGCGGGTAACCGTGAGCGACACGCCGAAGAAGAGCCCGGCCGTACGCAGCTTCTCGGCCGCGGCGGCAACGCGTTCGAACACGCCGGTGCCGCGCCGCGTGTCCGTCTCCGGTTCCCACCCTTCGATACTGAGGACCGGGATGACCTGCGGTTGCCCTCGGAATCGTGCGACCACGGAGTCGTCAAGCAGCAGGCCGTTGGTGAAAAGCGGGAAGATGACGCCCGGGAACCGGCGCGTGACATCGAGGACACCCGGCCGCAGCAGCGGCTCTCCACCGGCCAGCATGATAATGGAGACGCCAAGGTCTCTTGCCTGCTCGAACAAGCCCTGCCATTGCTCGTCGGTTAACTCCGGCCGGGGCGAGTGACGGCGCGCCCGGGCGTAGCAGCCGCGGCAGTTGAGGTTGCAGCGCCGCGTGATGCTGGCAATGAGCAGCGGCGGAACCTGCACGCCGCGCTCCCGCTGCCGATCGCGGGTCGCCGCCGCCCGCTTCTGTGCCGACCGGATCCGCGTGAAGAAGAACGCCTGCTTCGGGTTCTTCCACGCCGCCCGCGCCGCGTACTTGAACACGCGAGCGACCTGGCTGTCGAACCGCCCGAGGAAGTTGGTCGCCATGTGAGCGGAATAATATCAGACGCGATGCGTAGAGACAAGTCATGTGTCACTCGCTCTCTGGATCCCTCGATCTCTTCCCGACCCTCTCTTTGACTTCCCACTCCTCCTATGGCAATATCTGGCAGTGAACTCGTCCGCGAAGGCCTGCCACCAAACAAGGAGTCACGCGATGCATGATACTCTCAGGACTTGCGCAGCGCTGCTCGTTCTGCTGACGGCCGGATGTGGACCGAAACCCGTCGTCTGGCAGAAGACGATCGACATCGGCGGCGACGAGACAGCTACCGCTCTCACGAGTGACGGCTCCAACTTCTACGTTGGCTGGGTCTCAACCAAGCCGGGTGGGTCGGACCAGGACGGCTGGTTCGTTACCAGGCTCGACAGCAGCGGCAGGGAAGTCTGGACCCATACGTACAAGGAATCGCCCTACGCGATGTGTGAAGACCTCTGGGCCGACAACTTCGGCCACCTGTTCGCCGCGGGTCGGGCGAGGGCCGAAGGCAAGGACGTCTGCCTTGTCATCCGCTACGCAGCCGGCGGCGATGTCACCTGGCAGAAGGGGCTATCGCTTGGTGACAAGACATGGGGCACCGGCATCTGCCCGGTTTCGCACGACCGGCTTGCCGTCTGCGGCGTGGCCGGCACCGACGCCAACACCGACTACATGGTCGCTCTGCTGGATGCAAAGGACGGCCGCACCGTCTGGGTTAGGAACATCGACCTCGGCCCCAATGACCTTGCCGCCCGGATCGCCTGCGACGCCGACGACAACCTGGCGGTGATCGGAATGCACGGTGAGAATGCCGCGAACCCCGACATCGTCATCATGAAGCTCGCCCCGAACGGTGACACGCTCTGGACCCGCCGCTACGACTCAGGCGGCAGCGATGAACCGGGCGACATTGCCTTCGACGGCTTCGGCAACATCATCGCCACGGGGACCGCCCGGGTTGACGACTCTATCCGGTGCGTCATCATCGAGTACGCTCCCAACGGTGACCTGATCCGCAAGCTCGCGTACGGCACAGTGGCCCAGGCAACCGGCAAGGGAGTCTTCGTCACCCCGGCGTCTGACATCTACATCACCGGCGGTCTGATCAACCCGGAGGGGAAGAGCGAGATCCTGGCATTCCAGTACAAGCCCGACGCAGTCGCGGTCTGGGAGAAGATGTACTCGCCGGGATCGAGTGCGGCCGGAGTCGACCTGGTGGTGAACGGCGACGTCTATGTGGCCGCGACCGTGCAGGCCAGGACGAAGGATGTGCTTGTCTGCCGGTTCCGGCAGCTGGCAGCAACGGAGCCGGCTCGGTGATTGCCAAGCTGCAGGACTGGACGCCGCAGATCGACCCGACCTGCTACGTCGCACCGAACGCGACTGTCATCGGCCAGGTCACGCTCGCCCGCGGCGCCAGCATCTGGTTCAACGCGGTCGTGCGTGGCGACATGGCGCCGATAACCATCGGCGAGGAGACGAACGTGCAGGACCTATCGATGGTTCACGTCGACTACGATACACCTACCGTTGTCGGCAAGCGGGTCGTGGTCGGACACCGCGCCATCATCCACGGCGCGACCGTGGGCGACGACTGCATCATCGGGATGGGCGCGATTCTGCTCAATCGCTCCCGGATCGGGAACAACTGCATCGTGGCTGCCGGCGCGGTCGTACGCGAGGACTTCGTGGTGCCGGACGGCTCGCTCGTGGCTGGCGTCCCCGCCGTGGTCAAGCGCCCGCTCACCCCCGAGGAGAACGAGCGCATTCGCCGCAACGCGACCGACTACGCGGCCCGGGCGCAGCTCTACCTGAGAGAATTCCGTCCCCCGGACTGACCGTCGATTGGCGGTTGACAAGGCGCGCGACCTCGGACTATACTGAGTCGTCGAATACTTGGCCACAGAGCTGATGTCGCAGTCGCCCTGCTGTCCGCGGTCCGGACAAGGCGAGACGGACAAGTGCCCGCCAGCGTGACATCATCCAGCCGAGGTTTCGTTCGGAATCGAACGTTCCATTCTTCCTGGAGGTGAAACGATGAACAAGAACGTTGTCGGTTTGTTGGCGATCCTGCTCGCTGCCGGCCTGGCCGCGGCCAGCCCGGTGAATCACTACCGGATGGGTGTGTCGCACCGGTTCGAGCCGGTTGCGGGCGAGGAGGTGAACTGTGTATCTTTCGCCAACGGCTTCACTATCGATACCCGTGCGGGCGAGCCGGAACTGCCTTCCGGTCTCGCGACGCAGGCGACGTCAGGCGGGGTCGCCTACTACATCATCCAGTTTGAAGGTCCAATCCGACGCAAGTGGGTAGGCGAACTCGAACGCAACGGGATAAACGTTTTCGGCTATCTGCCCAACTACGCCATGCTCGGACGACTCAGCGAAGGGCAACGGGACCTCGCCAGGTCACTCCCCGGAGTCCGCTGGGTCGGGCTCTTCCAGCCGGCCTACAAGCTCCAGCGCGCCGTGCTTGATGCAGGCGGTTTCCGGGAGATCGTGATTCAGCTCATGCCCGGAGAGACCGGAGCAGCGGTCGAGGAGCTCATCAAGACAAGCGGTGGCACGGTCGTTGAGGCGGTCTCGACCAGCTTCGCGACGACGGTTCGCGCCGGCATCGCCGCCAGCCACATTCCCGATGTTGCCCGGCTTCCGGAAGTCCTCTGGATCGAGGAGTGGGTAGCGCCCGAGGTCTGCAACAACCAATGCCAATGGGTGACCCAGACCGGCTGGCAGTCATCGCCCCAGCCTGATACGGCACTATCGGTGCGCACCTCCTGGCTGCGCGGCGTCCGTGGCCGGCGGCTCATCCTCTCCACGACCGACACCGGCCTGAATCTGGGCCATGAC
>JAFGRF010000383.1 GCA_016935295.1 Caldifarciminota bacterium
AGCAAAGGGCAGCGGCTTGGGATATATACCAGAAAGGAGAAGGGAGAAGAGAGGAGGGAGGAGAGAGAGAAGAGGGATGCGGTGGAGTTGATGGGGCGGGAGATTCCGGTGATCAGGATGACGGAGGGCGTGCGGGCGGTGAACAAGAACGCGCAGGTCTCGCCGGAGAGCACGCAGGCGTACCTTGAGTCCAAGTTCGGCGAGCACCTTGCGGCGGTGCGCGCCGCGATGGAGGAGCTCGCCCGGGCGTTCAAGCCGGACGTGCTCGCCGCGCGCGCATTTGCTTTGTACGCACAATTCCGGCCGCAGATTCCCGACGGTGTGAAGGGCTGGGGCGCGAAGGGGAACCTGGACCTCGAGCTCGTCCGTTCGCTCGGCATCGAGAAACGACGCACGGTGAAGGAATAGCACTTGTGAACGCCACGTCACCGGAGCGCAGTCTGACATCCATGAAGCGGGAGCATGTCTGATGCCGGCCGAGCTGCTGAGTCTGGTCCAGTCGATGGTCACGCCGGCGGTGATGATATCAGCATGCGGTTTGCTGCTGCTTTCGATTTCGAACAAGCTCGGTCGCGTCGTGGACCGCACGCGTGAGCTCAACTCAGAGGACAGGGACCTGGCCACCGACGTCGACGGGGTACGACGTCTCTCCATCCGCAACCAGATTGACCTCTTGCTGCGGCGGGCCTTGCTGCTTCGGAATGCCTGCGGTTTGCTCTATCTTGCGGTCGCGGTCTTCGCCTTGACGTCGCTCTGCGTCGGCCTGTCGCGAGCGGCGCACGTTTTCGAAGTCCTCATGCTCGTGCTGTTTGTCCTTGGGCTCGCGACGGTTGTCTGGGCCGGTATCCTTGCCTACCTGGAAATCCGGCTGTCCCACCACGCCATTACCGAGGAAATAAAAGAACTTCGTCTGCACGGATAGGGCAACGCCGCAGGATGTTCGGGAACTCAGAATGCGGAGTCCAGAGGCCGGAACTGCGGGGCGTTCCCGGTTCGGGTCTCGGGATTCTGACCTCTGAGCTATCCGTGATCATCTGATATGGCCGGCATCGTCTTTCTGAGGACCCGGGAGTTTGACCACGTAGTTGCGTTTTATCGCGAGCGGGTCGGGATGACGGTCTGGCTTGAGCAACCGGGCATCGCTATCCTGCGGCACGGCAACCTGCTGCTGGGGTTCAACCGGCAGGAGGCCGCTGACGCCGAGGGCGTGTTCACTTTCTTCTACGAGACGCGGGCAGAGGTAGACATGATGCATGAGCGGCTTGCCGACATCGCGCTCGGACCGCCCCGGGAGAACCCGCGGTACCGCATCTACCACTTCTATGCTCGCGACCCGGAGGGAAGGTCGATAGAGTTCCAGCAGTTCCTGGACCCGGTGCAGATCGAGCCCGCCCGCGCCTGAGGTTTGACCGGCGCGGCACTGCGGCTATAATCACCGCCAATGCAGATTCCCATCTTCGGCATTTCCGGGCTGCGCGGGATTGTCGGTGACGGCCTCCTGCCGGAGACCGTCGTCCGCCACGCAGCCGCGTTCGGCACGTTCGTCGGCCACGGCACTGTGGCTGTCGGACGCGACTGCCGGGCTTCGGGCGAGATGATGCATGCCGCTGCCGTCGCCGGCCTCGTCGCGGTGGGCTGCGAGGTGATGGACCTGGGCGTCTGTCCCACGCCAACTGTCGTTCACGTGACCCGGCGGGGCACGCTCGCCGGCGCCCTCATGCTTACCGCCAGCCACAACCCGGAGCAGTGGAACGGGATGAAGTTCGTCAGCCGCGAGGGGCAGTTCCTTTCCCCGGAGGAAGTCGCCGCGTTCCGCAAGCTGCTCAAGGGTAAGGGCGCTAAGTACGCTGTCTGGGAGGCGCTGCGGCCGGTGAAAGCCAACCCCAACGCCGTCTACGCCCACGTCAATTCCATTCTGTCGCACGAGCTCTTCCGGTCCGTCCGCCCGGCGCTCATTGCGCGCAAGCTGAAGGTCGGCGTGGACGCTGTGAACGGCGCCGCCTCGGTCGCGGCCTGTCAGCTCGTCGAGGCGCTCGGGGCCGAGCCGGTCCGGCTCTACTGCAGTATCGAGCCGATGAAGCAGGGAGCGACGTTCCCGCGCAAGCCCGAACCCGCGGCGCAGAACCTCGGCGACCTTTCCAGCCTGGTGCGCGAGCGGAAGCTCGACCTCGGCATCGCCTTCGACCCGGACGGGGACCGGTTCAGTTGCGTTGACGAAACCGGCACTCCGCTGGGCGAGGAGGCGACCATCTGCCTCGCCTGCAAGTATGTGCTGCCTCAGCGTAAGGGTCCCGTAGTGGTCAATCTCTCGACGACCCGGGCGGTCGACGACGTCTGTGACGAGCTGGGGGTGACGGTCGAGCGGACAGCAGTGGGTGAAGCAAACGTGGCGGATCGGATGGCGAAAGTCCAGGCGGTGCTGGGCGGCGAAGGCAACGGCGGCGTGATTCTGCCCGAGCTCAACTTCACCCGCGACGGGCTGGTGGCAGCGGCGACGGTCATCGGGCTGGTAAGCCAGGGCAGCCAGCCGCTCTCGGCTATCGGCGCGGCCCTGCCCAAGTACCAGATGGTCAAGACCACGATGGCACTCTCCGGTGAGCAACTCGCGGAGCGGGACGAACGGCTGGTCAAGGCTTTCGAGGGCGCCCAGGTTGACCGGCAGGACGGCTTCAAGTTCAGCCTAGAGGATTCCTGGGTGCACGTGCGGTCATCGAATACCGAGCCGATTGTGAGAATCATCGCCGAGGCAAAGACCGGGGCACAGGCAAAGGCGATGGTCGAGAGAGTGCGTCAGACCTTGAGCGCCAACAGCAAAGAACCAGAGAAGAAGTGAACCGACAGGATTCGAGGATTCGAGGATTCCAGAGGTCTAGTGCCGGCACTGGAATCCTGGAATCCCTGACCCCTGGACCCCTTTCCTGATATGTGCGGCATTGTCGGCTACGTCGGGCCGCGCAATCTGGCTAACGTCATCCTCGTCGGGCTCGAACGGCTCGAATACCGCGGCTACGACTCGTGCGGAATCGCCGCGATTGACGGCGGCCTGACCATCCGCAAGACCGCGGGCCGGCTGCAGCGGCTCAAGGAGATGCTCGCCACCAGCCCCGTGACGGGCAACCTCGGTGTCGGGCACACCCGCTGGGCTACCCACGGCAAGGTAACGGACGAGAACGCGCACCCGTTTACCGGCTGCTACGGCCGGATGGCGCTGGTACACAACGGCATCATCGAGAACTACCGGGAGCTGCGCCAGCGGCTGAGTGCCGAGGGACATCGTTTCGTCTCGGAGACCGACACCGAGACCATCGTCCACCTCATCGAGTCGCACCACAAGCAGGACTTGGTTACGGCGGTGCGCAAGGCCGCGGCCGAACTGGTGGGGTCTTATGCGATAGTCGTGGTCTCGGCCGACGAGCCGGACCGGCTGGTCGCGATGAAGGTCGGCAGCCCGCTGGTGATCGGCCAGGGCGAGGGAGAGCATGTCATCGCGTCGGACGCGCAGGCGCTGGTCGGCATCGCCCGCCGCATGGTGCCGATGCACGACGGAGACGTCGCGGTGGTGACGCGCAAGTCGCTCGAGCTGACCGATGCGTCCGGCAAGCGGCTCCGCCGTCAGTTTGCCGCCATCGAACTGAAGCCCAAGGCCCTGTCCAAGGGCCGATACCAGCACTTCATGCGCAAGGAGATTTTCGAGCAGCCGCAGGTTATTGCCGACAGCATCGAGCACCGCTTCCGCGACCGCCGCGTGATGCTCGACCCCGAGTTCCTGCTCTACCCGGACGAGGTCGAGAAGGTCGCGCGCGTTGTCATCCAGGCTTGCGGCACGTCGTACCACGCCGGTCTGGTCGGCCGGTACTACTTCGAGAAGTTCTGCCGCATACCGGTCTCGGTCGAAATCAGCTCCGAACTCCGCACTTCCGAGTTCATCTACGACGGCGACACCCTTATGATCCCCATCAGTCAGTCGGGCGAGACTGCGGACACGCTCGCGGCCCTGCGCGAAGCCGGCGCGCGCGACATCCACTCGCTGGCGGTGCTCAACACCAAGCGATCCTCGATCGACCGGGAGTCCAACTCCACGGTCTACATCCACGCCGGACCGGAAATCGGCGTCGCCTCGACCAAGGCCTACACCGCCGAGATCCTGACCCTGCTCTCGCTCGCGCTCTACTTCGCGCGGGTGCGGAAGACGATGCCCGACGACAGGTTCGATGACATCGTCCACCACTGCCGCGAACTGCCTTCCCAGATGAGGAAGGCACTCGCCCTGGACGCCAGGATCAAGGCCACAGCCGAGCGGCTGGCGAAGGCCCACGATTTCCTCTTCCTCGGCCGCGGCATCAACTACCCCTCGGCGTTGGAGGGGGCGCTCAAACTAAAGGAAGTCGCGTACGTCCATGCCACCGGGCTGCCGGCCGGCGAGATGAAACACGGGCCGATTGCCCTGATTGCAGAGAACGTGCCGGTCATAGGAATCGTCCCGCGCGACTCGGTCTACGACAAGATGATCTCGAACTTGGCGGAGTCCAAGGCGCGCAAGGGGTTCATCATCGCGATCGGCACCGAAGGCGATGACTCACTCAAAGAGCTGGCCGACACCGTGTTCACGGTGCCGGCCGCGCCCGAATACCTGATGCCGCTGCTCGTGGCGGTTCCGCTCCAGCTTTTCGCCTACCACTCAGCGGTCATCCGCGGCTGCGACGTGGACAAACCGCGGAATCTCGCGAAGAGTGTGACGGTCGAATAACAGACACTGCATTCCTTACGCATGATGTTGTATGCCAGAAGACGAGTCCTCACTCCATTGCTGGTTCTGGCCGCCTTCGCCTGCGAACAGCCGGACAGCACGCGTCCGCGTATCGTTTCCACCTACCCGACGAACGGCGCCTCCGGAGTCCCGACCAACACGCAAATCCGGGTGGCGTTTTCCGAAGCGATGGCTACTGCTTCGGTCGAGGCCGCGTTCAGCATCACGCCCGCGACTGCCGGCGAGTTCGAATGGTTCAGCGACTCGCTCTTCTACTGGAAGCCGGAAACGCTGCTTGCGGTCCAGACCCTGTACTCATTCGCCGTGGATACGACCGCAGCCGACCCTGCCGGCAACCGGCTCGAACCTGCCGGGCCGTTTCAGTTCAACACCGGCGACACCGCGGCGCTGCCTGCAATGGTCTATATGCTCGGCCGATCGGTCATGGCCGGGTGGTTCGACCACTGGGGCACAGACCCCTACGCCCATGGCCGGTTCACGTTTGAATACCACGCGGTCCAGTCGCCGCCGGAGATCGTGGCGAGCGCGCAGGCGATAATCGACAGTCTGCTGCTCTGCGACCAGCCGGTTTTCTTCTTCAAGCTCTGCTTCGTGGACTTTGTTGGCGGCGACTCGCTTTCCGCGCAGGAGAACCTCGACCGCAACGTCAACTATGTCGACTCGGTGTATGCCGCGGCCAGCAACCGCGGTCTGAAGATGATCGCCGGCAGCGCCTTGCCTCAGGTCGCGAGCGCGACCGACCAATGGCTGGTCTGGAATCACCGCCAGTACAACCAGAAGCTGGTTGCCTTGGCAGCGCAGCATCCCGGTACGCTTGAGGTCTTCAACATGTACTCGGTGCTGGCCGACAGCGCTGGCAACCTGGACCCGGCGTATGCCACGAACTCCGGCGACTCGCACCCCAACGAGGCCGGGTACGCCGCGCTCGACTCCGCCCTCTTCCCGTTCCTCGAAGCGCACTACTAGCGTCGGCGTCCAGCCAAACGATCCGGGCCCGGCTGTGGCGCGGGCTATCCGGGCAGCCCAGGCGCAAGTGGGCGGGAATGGGTCGCGTCCACACTCGTCCATATCTTGGTTGCGTAGCACGATTGCGCATAGTCGCTCGCCCCGCGAAGAGGATCAATCGCAGAACTCGGCGCTCGCCGTCGGCCCGATCGTCGGCTAGGAGGGCAAGGACCGTCACATAACAAGACGGACCGTGCCATGTGTCCAGCAGTTTGTTGCCGCGCACGTAGTGCCTGGGACTACAAACAGGATTGGCAGCCGCCTTTGGCGGACCATGCCCGCCAAGCCTGGGCTTGTGTACTGCGGAATAGAGCCGCCCATCGCCTGTATATAGGGGTGATGATTACAGGAGGTCCCATGAACCGCTTACTGATTCCGTTGGCAATGGTCGTCTTAATGGCAGGCTGTGCCATGCCCAGTCTGTTCGGGCAGCAGGCAGACCAGCCGGTCGCGGCCGATACCGCACAGCCGGTTGTGGTGCGCGAGATATACCATGAGACGCCGGTCTACTACGTAGACACGGTCTACATGGCTGCGGACCCGGAGCCGGTGCAGCCGGTCTATGTGCAGGAAGTGTACAACGAGTACAACGACTACAACGAGACCTATGTTAACGTGCACCAGCGGGTAGTTGTGCCACCGCCGCGTCCGTACCATCAGGAGCGCAGGTGGTCACAAAGAGAGCATGAGCGGCGACCCACCGACCAGCGTCGGGATGGCGAATCGGGCCGGGACCGGAACAGGCCGGGGGGTTCGGACAAGCCGGGAACGGTGAACCCGCGGCACCCGGTGAAGAAGATGGACGTGGCGGCCGCGAATGACCGCCAGCAGGCACCGGCGCCGCCGGTCCAGCCGGTGAGGCCGACACCGCCGAAGCGACAGGCACCGGTCGGCAGCGTGCAGGTCACGGAAGTCCAGAACGAAGCTCCGAAGCAGGCTCCCGCGCCAGCGGTCGACAGGCCGGTGGCGTCAGCCTCAGACGGTGTTCAGGTCAGCGTGGCAAAGGCAGTGCGGAAGTAGTCAGCCTCTTGCCCGTTCGGGTGCGCGTCAGCGAGTCAGAATGACCTTGCGGACGCGCACCGCGTTCAGAGAACCATCCTCCGCTATGAAGTAGACGCCGGTGGCCAGCGAACGCACGTCGTTAGCGCCCGGACGCAGTCTCCGGACAGAGCGCCCCGCCGCATCCAGCAGCCAGCATGTGCCAGTGAACGAGTCATTCGCAATGAGCAGCATGCCACCGACTACAGCCATCCTCGGTCCCCGACTCAGGGACACAGCAGTGCCCTGCTCGATTCCTGCCGGCTTGTTCTCCCACCAGGAGAGCCTTCCGTTCGTGCCGGCGCTGACCACATCGACGTTCCCGTCGCCGTTGATGTCTCCGGTTCTGACCGCAGCGGCACCGGTGTAGCCGCCGGCTATGAGCAGCTTTGTGAATGTGTCACCGCAGTCGTGCCGCCACCAAGCGATCTGGCTCTGATTTGCGGCAGCGCCGACGAAGTCTTTGTCACCATCGCCGTCGATGTCGGCGACGGAGAACGATATTGGTCCGGAGAAGGCCGTGGACAGCTGCAGCCTGGTGAAGGTCCGGGTGCTGTCGTTCTTGAACAGAAATACCTTGTTGTCCGCGAATCCGCCGGCGAGGATGTCAACGGAGCCGTCGCAGTTCAGGTCCGCCGGACATACGACACAGGCGTCGGGGATGGTGTTGTCGAGCAGGCGATGAACGAAAGTGCCATGTCCATCGGTGTTCTCGAACCACGAGACTTCATCGGGACCGGCCGCGGTTGCCACCACATCGATATCGCCGTCCCGGTCTATGTCGGCCGTCGCCGCACCGTGAGCAGCGACGTAGCCGCTGGCAATGCTGTGGCGTACGAAGGTCTGCTGCCCGTCGTTCTCGAACCACAGCAGCTCATTCCCATGGAAGTTCGTGACCACGACGTCCATATCCGCATCCCCGTCGAAGTCGGCAGCCTGAGCGGTAATCGGACCATTGCAGGAATCGTCAATCACGTGCCGGATGAAGTTCCTGTGCCCGTCATTCTCCCACCACGTGACGTCGTCCGCGACGAACGCCGCGGCAATGAGGTCCATGTCGCCGTCGCTGTCGAGGTCAGCGGCAGCTACGGAGTTGATGCCGGCATAGGTGGAGTCAAGGACGTGAAGAACGAGACCGGCGTCGCCGTTTTCGTACCAGACCAGTTCGCTGTCATCGAAGGCGGTTGCTGCAATGTCTGCGTCCGTGTCACCATCCAGGTCTGCAGCCTCGACCCAGTTGCCGCCCATGAAGTGCGCATCAAGCTGGTGCTCGACCCAACTGGTTCCGTAGGCAGCGC
>JAFGRF010000384.1 GCA_016935295.1 Caldifarciminota bacterium
GAGCAGATGACGTCAACCGAACCCAGAGTCTCGACCGCGGGCAGCTTACGCAGCAGGGCGCGCCGCTTGAGCATCCGCTGCGCCCCCAAAGCCAGGGCAATGGTGACGACCGCGGGCAGGGCCTCGGGAACGGCCGCGACCGCCATGCTGATTGCCGTCAGCACGAGCACCCTGATGTCCGCCTTGTGATGGACCAGGCCAACGAGGAAGACGACTACAACCAGCACCAGCACCGCGTAGAGCAGGCCGCGACTGAGCTGCACCATCCTCCGTTGGAGCGGCGTCGGCTCGCGCTCAACCGACTGAAGCATGTCGGCGATGCGGCCGAGTTCGGTCTTCATGCCGGTGCTGGTGATGACCATGGTACCGCGTCCGGCTACCACTGCCGTACCCATATAGGCCATGTTGCGGCGGTCACCCAGGGCCCGGTCGCCCTCGGGCAGAGGTTCGGCCATCTTCTCGACCGGTTCAGATTCGCCGGTCAGGGTCGCTTCCTGAACGCGCAGGTTGACCGCATCGAGCAGGCGACCGTCGGCCGGCACGTGGCTCCCGGCTTCGAGCAGGACGATATCGCCGGGCACGAGTTCGCGTGCCGATATCTCCGCCACGTGGCCGGCCCGTCGAACTCGAACCGTCGGCACCGCGAGCGACTTGAGGGCCTGCATCGCCCGTTCGGCGCGATACTCCTGCACGAAACCGAGCACCGCATTGAGAAGGACGATCACCAGAATCGCGATGGCGTCGGTGAACTCCCCGAGCACGACCGAAACGAAGCCGGCGCCGATGAGCAGCAGCACCATCACCGACGCAAACTGATCCTTGAGGATGACAAGGGGGCCCTTCCCGCCCCGCTCGATCAGCGCGTTCGGACCCATCCTCGCCAGTCGCTCGCGTGCCTCGCTCACGCTGAGCCCGTCCCGGCGCGACCCGACGTGCGTCAGGACGGCATCGGCAGCGAGTTGGTGCCACTCGACCCGCTGGTTGTCCGGTTTCACTTGTGCCATCGAGTGCTGATTATGCCGACCGGCGGCACTGAATCAAATCCAGACACCGCCGGTCGAGCAGCCGATTCTACGCCTTCTGCGGCGGAGCAGCTTCTTTCGTCTCTTGCTTCTCCTTGAGCAGGTCGGCGATCATGCCGATGCTGCCCATCACGCCCGAGGCCTCGTACGGCACAAAGAGCTTGGTTGCCTTGCCCTCGGCCATCTTGGCCAGCGCTTCGAGGTACTTGATGGCAATGAGGTCCCGGGTGGGATTGCCCTTGTGAATGGCGCCGTAGACCCGCTCGACCGCCTGGGCCTCGCCCTCAGCGACGGTGAGCAGACGAAACTTGTCGGCCGAGGCAACCCGCTCAATCGCCGCGGCCTGACCCTCGGCCGCTAGTATCTTTGCCTGCTTCTCGCCGTCGGCCCTGAGGATCGCGGCGGTCTTGAACCCCTCGGCTTCAAGCACGACCGCGCGTCGCTCACGCTCGGCCTTCATCTGCCGGTGCATCGCCTCGGTGACGTCGCCCGGCGGCTCGATCCGCTGCAGTTCGACCCGCGTGACTTTGGCACCCCACTTGTCGGTCGCTTCGTCGAGCACATCCCGCAGCTTGGCGTTGATCCGCTCGCGCGAAGTCAGTGATTCGTCCAGACTCAGGTCGCCGACGACGTTGCGCAGGTTGGTCTGGGCGAGCTTGATTGTCGCCAGCCGGAACTGGGCCACGTTGTACAACACCTTGACCGGGTCGGTGACCTCGTAGTAGATAACCGCATCGACCGTCACGGTCGCGTTGTCCTGAGTGATGACTTCCTGAGGCGGTACATCGACAACCTGCTCGCGCATGTCGACCTTGATCAACCGCTCGATGAACGGAATGATGAAATTGAGGCCGGGCTGGACCGTCCGCTGGTACTTGCCGAGCCGCTCGACGGCGGCCCGCTGGTATGGACGGACTATCTTGATCCCCAGCAGGGCTATGAGGAAGAGGAATATGAGTACTACGACCACCAGCGTTCCGCTCATCTTGTGTTCCTTTCTCTTGCTGATTCTACCACCAAGTGGGTCCCGTCGACCGCGACCACCCGGACCCTGGCGCCGGCCGGCACAGCTCCTTCCGCCGCCGCCCGCCACTCCTCGCCGTTCACCTTGACTCTCCCCAGTTCGGGCGGCGTGATGTCCTGAACGACAAGCCCGATGGCACCTGACATCCGGTTCGCTCCGACCGGTTCCGGTTCGGGGTGGGTTATCCTGCGTGCGATGCGTTGCGAGCAGACGACCATCACTCCGGACAGGACGATAAAGATGCTGAACTGGACGTACGGGTTGTGTATGAAGATTGCCAGAATCCCAGTGACCACTCCGGCGATGCCGAACCAGATGATCACCAGTCCGGGGACAACCATCTCCAGGGCAGCCAGGACCAGACCGGCGATGATCCAGACTGCCGGTTTCAGCTCAAACAATGCGACCTCCAGTTACAATCGACTGCTGTCATCGGCATGGACGGCCCGAGCCGCGCTGCCTACAGTCATATCATGGCACGCCGCTGCCCGTTGTCAACAACCGGGCTCAGCGAATCTGCAGGGGGAATTCGGACAGCCGGCTGTACGTCGGGCCACCGGGACCGAGGACGCTGCGGAACAACCCGACCCTGTCGACAGTGAACAGCTCGGATTCGAACTGAGCTGCTACCACGCGACTGACGTCGCTCGGCATCCGCAGGCGTCCGATCGTCAGATGCGGGCTGAAGGGCCGTCGCTCGGGCCGGTACCCGACTGAACTCAGTGCCGTTTCTACATCCTTCTGCAAGGCACAGACCTCGGTCCGGCCCTTGTCAGTGCCGACCCATACGACCCGGGCCCGTGAGGAACCGGGGAACGCTCCCAGACCTCTCAGCTGCAGTTCAAAGGCCTTGTGCCGCCCGGCGGCCGGAGGAAGCTGAGCCTTGACTCCGTCTAGGAAACCCTGAGGCACTTCTCCCAGAAAGGCCAATGTCAAATGCATCAGCTCAGGCTTGACCCATCGCACCTCAACGCCCGACTCGCGCCGGAAGGTACCTAGCAGCTCGGCGATCTGGCGCCTCGCGCCTTCGGAGATGCTGACCGCGACAAAGGAACGAATCCCCTCGCTCATGCGACCTCCTCAAGCAGCCTGCGGCAGAACTCCAGCGCCGCGGCAGCTGAACGCTCCTTGACCGACCGTCGGCTGCCCCGGAACAGGTAACGCTCAACGGCTACCCGCCTCCCGGCTCGCACGCAGACATGCACCAGCCCGACCGGCTTCCCCCTGGTGCCTCCGCCCGGTCCGGCGACACCGGATGTGGCGACTCCGACTCGGGCCTTGAACCGTCGGCAGACGCCGGCTGCCATCTCCCTGACCGTCTGCTCACTGACTGCGCCCCAGCGGTCCAGAGTCTGCCTGCTGACCCCAAGCAGGCTGACCTTCGCAGCGTTCGAGTAGGCAATCACGCCACCGGCGAAGTACTGCGAGCTGCCCGGGACGTCAGTGAGCCGGTCGCCGACCAGACCGCCGGTACATGACTCGGCCACCGCTAGAGTCAAACCCTTGCTCAGCAGCAACTGCCCCAGGACACGCGGCGTCCGGCGTGCGGCGCCAGGAGTCACACGCATCAGTGGAATTGCAGCACTGGGAAAACCACGAGACTCAGGCGCAGGACGAGATTGGCACAGACCCCGGCGAGCACATCGTCCACCATGATCCCCCAGCCCCCGGGCAGATCCTGCGACCTGTCGATGAACGGAAGCTTCACGACGTCGAAGAACCGCCAGAGCAGAAACCCGGCTCCGAGTCCCCAGATCGAAACGGGGTTCAGGAAGAACGTAACCAGCGTGCCGGCTACCTCGTCGATCGTGACCCTGCCGGGGTCTTTGCCCCAGACTCGCTCAAGGTCGGTGGCGATCGGGACCCCGACGCAGAAGACTGCAACCGTGGCCAGCGCATGCCACAACGGGAACCGCGCAAGAAAGAACGCCGGCAACAGCACGGACAGGCTCGTTACTGATGCCGGCGCAATCGGGAAGTAGCCGGTGAAGAGGCCGCTGCCGAGCAGCGCCTCGACGAAGAAGCGCCTCCGCCCTAGCGGCGGCGCTTGCTCGGGAATCTCTGCTCCCACTCGACCACCATGTTCGCAACCACGAAAACCGACGAGTAGGTGCCCAACGCCATGCCGACCAGCATGATTGCAGCGAAGTCCTTGATGCTGGCGGCGCCAAGGAGAAGGAGCGCGCTCAGGACAAGAAGCACGGACAGCCCGGTGATGACCGTCCGACTGAGGGTCTCGTTCAACGCTCGGTTCACAATCTGCAGGAAAGACTCCTTGCGGATCTTGCGCACATCCTCACGAATGCGGTCGGAAACCACGATCGAATCGT
This sequence comes from Caldifarciminota bacterium, assembly GCA_016935295.1. Lineage (GTDB taxonomy): Bacteria > Hydrothermota > Tepidihabitantia > Tepidihabitantales > Tepidihabitantaceae > UBA2258. The sequence goes on from JAFGRF010000384.1 coordinate 4,377, forward strand.
TGACTGCGTAGCCGATGACAGTCAGCAGGGCGGCGATGACCGTCATCGTTATCTCCATGCCGGTTATCGACAGGAAGCCCAACTCGATGAGCGTCACGAAGATGAGCGAGAAGACCGCGGATACACCGAACTGAAAGTTGAACCGGAAACTGACGTAGATGAGGATGCCGACCAGGCCGATCGCCACCGCCAGCAGCACCTTGCCCTGCAGCTCCTTCGAAACCTGCGGCCCGACCGTCTCCTCGCGCAGCACCTCGAACGTATTGCCAGGAAACGCTGTTGACAACTGCCGGCTCAGAACTGTGCCAAAGGTCTCCTGGCCGCCGAAGTCCTTGGGTTTGACCCGGATGAAGAAATCGCCGTTTTCATCCTGCTGAATCGTAGCACCGCCCTCGCCGACGGCACCCAACGCCGACCGCATGTCTTCGACCGACACGCGTTCGGCGAACCGAATCTGCAGCAGGCTGCCACCGGTGAAGTCGACCCCATAGTTGAACCCGCGGAACACCAGGCTGCCGATGGCGACCAACGCAAGGATTGCAGAGAGGCCGAAGAAGAACCAGCGCCTACCTGCGAAGTCAAAGTGAGTCTCTGGAATCAATCTCATGTGTTAAACCCTCAGCTTGCCGACGTGGAACCGGCTCAACCACCAGTCGAATATCCACCTTGTGACGAACACCGCGGTGAGCACGTTGATAAAAAGGCCGGCGGTCAGTGTTATGGCAAAACCCCGAATGGCCCCGGTGCCGACGAAATAAAGCGCGATGGCAGTGATAATCGTCGTCGCGTTGGAGTCAATGATCGTCACGAACGCTCGTGCGTAGCCGGTGTCGACTGCGGCAAGGTTGGTCTTGCCCGACCGCATCTCCTCCCGGATTCGCTCGAAGACCAGCACGTTGGCGTCCACCGCCATCCCGATGGTCAGGGCAATCCCAGCCAGACCCGGCAGTGTCAGGGTCGCGCGGAGACCGGCCAGAACCGCCAGCAGGAAGAAGATGTTGAGCACCAGGGCGAACACGGCAAGTACGCCGCCCACGGAGTAGTAGATGATCATAAACAGAACAACGGCCAGCGAGCCGACGACTGCGGCCAGGATGCCGCGCCGGATCGAGTCGCTGCCCAGTGAGGCCCCGACCGAGCGTTCCTCGACGATGTTGACGGGCGCCGGCAGCGCTCCGGACCGAAGGACGATAGCGAGGTCGCGCGACTCGTCAGGATTGACGTCGTTGGTAGTGATCATCGCGTTGCCGTCCGGAATTCGTGACTGAATCACCGGCGCGGACTTGACTACGTTGTCGAGCACGATGGCAAGCCGCCGGCCGATATTGCGGCCGGTGACCTGGGCGAACACAGCGGCGTCCTTTCTCCCGAGCTTGAGACTGACAATCCAGGTGTTGGCAAGCCCCGGCTCCGAGCCCTGATAGGGCGCGGGCCTTGCATCCTTGATGGCGGAACCGAGCATCTCCGGCTCGGTCTTGAGCAGGTAGAGGCGTCGCCCCGGGCCGCCCTCATGGACTTCGGAGGGCCCGAACAGAAACTCGTATCCCGCAGGCCAAGAGGGCCTGGCTAGCGCCAGGCGCGCCTTGAACTCGAGATAGTCGCGCTCGTCCACAGCGAAGTCACCGCCGATCGTGCGGACATAGCCAAGTAGCGTCCCTTCTTCCGGTTGCCCGGTCACCGCCAGTCCGGTGTCCATCCGGGCCGTGTCGAACAGAGCCGCAAGTCGCGCGGTGTCCGCTTGCACCTTCTTGGCCGTGTCGGACTTCGCGGTCTGACGGGTGGTGTCGGCGGCCAGCGGTGACTTCAGCTTGTCGTCGAGTGTCTTCAGGGCGTCGTAGGTGGCACGCTCTTCCTGGACGAGCTGGAACTTGAGCTGAGCAGTCTGACCGATCAGGTTCTTGGCGCGTTCGCGGTCAACGCCTGGCAGCTGAACCAGTATGCGGTCGCGGCCTACTTTCTGGATGACCGGCTCGAATACTCCGAACTGGTCCACGCGGTTACGTATGACTTCAAGCGCCCGGTCACCGGCATCTGCAGCCTCGTCGGCCGAAAGCTTGCTCTTGTCGACCTCGAGCGTGAGTTGCATGCCGCCGACGATATCCAGCCCCAGGTTCAGGGAGCGTTTGTGGACGCCCGCCTTCACGTTCTGGAGCTCGGCGACCTCGACCGCGACCTGGGCGCTATCATCACTGCTCGTGGCCCGGGTGAGCCGGTCTTTGAGCGCCTTCTCCTGCTTCGGGAGAACCGAATAGAGCCGGTACGTAGGATAGAGCGCCCAAATGCTCAGGGCGAAGACTACCAGTAGCCCGATGAACTTGACTCTAATTCCCTTCAAGAGTAAACCTCCATGATCCGCTTCATATCCATGACCGCCGCCTGCAGCCCGCTAAAGACCGCCCGCGCCACGATGGCGAACCCTATGCTGTAGCCAACCGCAATCCCGCTCTTCAGGACCGGTACGATATTGCGATAGTCTAAGCCGTGCCCGACGTGCACCTGCAGACCCGCGTTCCTCGCCACGTCGCCGGCCGTGACGATCTCTTCCAGCAAACGCGGCCTGCGCGACCAACCGCGGCTGTACCGGTCGGTGTTCAACTCGACAACATCTGCCCCCAGGCGGGTCGCGGCCTCGACCTGTGCCGTGTCCGGCTCTATGAACAGACTCACCCGGACACCTGCCTTCTTCAGACGCTGTACGGCCGGTTCCAGCCGATGTCGGTCCTTGAGCAGGTCGATCCCGCTGGTTGTCGTGACCTCACTCTTCACTTCCGGCACCAGTGTGACCTGGTCCGGACGAAGCCTGGCCATCAACCGCACGAGATCCTCAGCCCCGGCCATCTCCACCGTGAGTTCGGTCTTCACTGTGGAACGCAGCAACTCGACGTCGCGATTGGTGATATGCCTGCGGTCCTGCCGCAGATGAACAGTGATGCCGTCTGCCCCGCCCAGTTCCACGGCCGCAGCGGCCTGCACCGGATCCGGGTAGGATTCAAGCCGGGCTTGCCGCAGCGTCGCGACGTGGTCAATATTGACGGAAAGACTGGGCATGGTGGCCGGGATTCTAAGCCAGAAAGCCACCAGAGTCAAGGCAAGCGGGGCGAAAGCCCAAAGTCTTGGCGTCCAGTCACTTAGGGCCGAGAGCCATTGCCACCCGGCTCTTGCCGTCTGCCCGTCCTGGCCCCTTGCCGGGATGCAGTGCTGGACAACTCTGACCGCA
>JAFGRF010000385.1 GCA_016935295.1 Caldifarciminota bacterium
AGTCTGCCTGGCTGGAGCCGTCTGCTCGCACGGCCCTCTCCCCGCTCGGACGAAGACGCCCGCACGGCCGGACCTTTGCCATTGCCAAGTGACAGTTGACGATTGCCAGGTCAGCAGTCCGGAACCCGGAGTCGGCCATAGGGCGTAGCGTCCTCACCCTCAAGTACCGGCCGCAGCGCTTCGACGAGCTCTTGGTGCAGGACCACGTCCGCGACACGATGAAGCGCGCCATCGAGAAGAACCGGCTCGCCAATGCCTACCTGTTCTGCGGACCGCGAGGCGTGGGCAAGACCACCACCGCGCGCATTCTCGCAAAAAGCCTGAACTGCGAGAAAGGACCGACCGCCGTGCCCTGCAACAAGTGCTCGTTCTGCTCCGAGATTGCCGCCTCCCGGAGCCTCGACGTCATCGAGATCGACGGCGCATCGAACAACAGCGTCAACGACGTGCGCGAGCTGCGCGAGAACGCGAAGTACACTCCCAGCTCCGGACGATTCAAGATATACATCATCGACGAAGTCCACATGCTGTCCCCGTCGGCATTCAACGCCCTGCTCAAGACCCTGGAGGAACCGCCGGCCCACGTGAAGTTCGTGTTCGCGACAACCGAGGCCCACAAGGTGCCCGCGACCATAGTCTCTCGCTGCCAGCGGTTTGACTTCCGCCGTGCGACCCCGGCCGAGATAAAGGACCGACTCGCGTGGCTTGCCCGGCAGGAGAACATCAAAGCCTCGGAGGCAGCACTGATGGCAATAGCGCGTCGCGCGGACGGCGCTATCCGAGACGGAGAAGGCATCCTGGACCAGCTGGCGGCGTACCGGCCCGACGGTATCGAACTGGAAGACGTGGAAGAACTGCTCGGACTGGTGCCATCCGACCTGTTCTTCGACTACGCAGATCTCGTCCTGGCAGGAGATGGTCCCGGACTGATGAGCTTCATCGCCCGGCTGTTTGAGTCGGGCTACGACCACATGGAGTTCTACTCCGGAGTCGTGCGGCACTTCCGCAGTCTGTTGGTACTTGAGGTCAGTGGCCGGGATGGCGGCCTCAGCCTGCTTCCGGAAGAAGCCGAGCGCATGCTGCGCCAGGCCAGGTTGTTCGATCGGGGCGGCCTACTGAGGATTCTACATGACATCACCGCCTATGAGGTCCAGGCCGGTTCGACGCAGTTCCCGCGCGTGCTGCTCGAGGTGATGTCGCTGGAACTGGCCGCTGGCCATTCCAGCTCTACCGACACCAAGGCAGCGCGAGATACGTCACCATCTGAATCGGACGCTCCCGTTGCCAGCGACAGACCGGTGAACATGGGTACGCTCTGGGCCGAGCTGCGCCTGCGCACGAACAAGCACCCGGGGATGCTTGCCGGCTTCCTTGACCTGGCTACGCCGGTCTCGTTCGAGCACGATACGCTCACCATCTCCCTGCCTTCGAAACAGAAGGCGGCAGCCGGGAAGCTGGAACAAAGCCGGCAGCAGTTGACGGCGACCATGACCGAAATCGCGGGCCGGCCGGTTGGGCTCGTGGTCCATCTCACCAGGAAACCTTCCCCGGACCCGACCCGCGAGCGAGTCAGCCGGATTCTGGGTGAGGTCGACGAAAAGGAGCAACACTGAAGCGTTCCCTTGAACAACTGGTGGCGACGCTGGTGAAGCTACCGGGAATAGGCCGCAAGACGGCGCAGCGCATCGCGTTCTACCTCCTCAAGCAGCCCGATCTCGCCCGGGAGATGGCGGATTCGATTGTGGAAGCCAGCTCCAAGCTACGGTCTTGCCCGGTTTGCTTCAGCCTCACCGAAGAAGAACGATGCGACGTCTGCTCTGATCCGACCCGGGACCACTCGACAGTCTGCGTAGTTGAGGAACCGGCCGATGTCCTTGCCCTGGAGCAATCCGGCCAGCACCACGGCGTCTACCACGTCCTGGGAGGGATCCTGTCACCGATCGACAACGTTGGCCCGGATGACCTGCGTGTGAAGGAACTGCTGGCCCGGGCCGCATCCGGCGTTCGCGAGGTGATCATCGCCACCAACCCGACCACCGAGGGAGAAGCTACGGCCATATATGTTGCCGAGCGGCTCAAGAACACGGGCGTGCGCGTAACTCGGATCGCGCGCGGCCTGCCGGTCGGGTCGGACCTCGATCTGGCCGACACCGAAACCATCCTGCGCGCGCTCGAGGGCAGGCGTGAGCTGTAAACTGCTTGACCGTTGGTCCTGAGCGCCTATGATTATCACAGAGGCTTTCTATAGGAGGAATCCATGAATCTGACACTCACGGGACGTCATCTCGAGATAACCCCGTATCTGAGGGCGCACGTCGATGAGAAAGTGAAGAAGCTCGACCACTTCAACAGCCACATCATCAAAGCCGAGATTGTCCTCCTCAAGGAAGGGGCCAAAGACGTTGCCGAAGCCAAGGTCCACCTCAGTCACAAGGTGTTCACTGCCACCGGACGGGGCAAAGACATGTACATCGCGGTCAACGATGTAATCGACAAGGTCGTCGCCCAGCTCCTGCGGCAGCAGGGCAAGTTCCATGACCGGAAGCGGCCCAATCACGCCCCGCCGCCACCGAGTGGGATCTGACGCTGGACCGATGACCGTCGCCGACCTCGCCGCCGAGAAACGGGAGGAGTGGGGCTTCAAGGTCGCGGCCGGCAAGAAGGGACTTGCGACCAACGACATAACAACCGGTGACATCAACCGGCCGGGTATGGCACTGGCTGGCTATACCGGCGTGTTTCTGCGCGAGCGAATCCAGATTGTCGGGAGTACCGAACTGTCATACCTGACCACGATGGGCGCCGCCGAGCAACGCGAAGCCGTACACCGGCTCTTTGCCCTGCATCCGCCCTGCGTCATCGTGACCAAGGGCCTGGACCCTCCTGGTATCTGGAAAACCGAGGCGGACGAGTTCCAGGTGCCGATCCTGCTGACGCCGATGGACACCACTCCGTTCATCCACGCCCTGTCGGCGTTCATCGACTACCGCCTCGCGCCGAGGGACTATGTCAACGGTGAATTGGTCGACGTCTTCGGCGTCGGCCTGCTCATCACCGGCGATTCGGGAATCGGCAAGTCAGAGTGCGCACTGGACCTGGTTGACCGGGGCCATCGCCTGATTGCCGACGACCTCGTCAAGGTGCTCCGCCGCGGCACCGGCATCGTAATGGGCTATTCCGCAGCCCGCACCCCGGAACTCGCTCACCACATCGAGATCCGCGGGGTCGGGATTGTGGACGTGTACAGCCTCTACGGCGTGCGCGCCATCCGCATCCAGAAACGGATCGAAGTCGAAGTGAAGCTCGTGCAGTGGAAGCCGGGCATGGACTAC
>JAFGRF010000386.1 GCA_016935295.1 Caldifarciminota bacterium
CAGCAGAGCCCCGGCCGCGTCGCAGGCCTGTTCCATCTGCTTAAGGCGCCCGTCGAGCGGATGCGCCACGACGGCCGCCACGTCCCTGCCGATTGCGGGTTTCTCGTCGGAGCAACTGGACAAATAGGACACACAGGACCTATTGGTCACCGACCGAGCCAGTTCGATGGCCCGTGCCAGCGCCTCTCGTCCGGACTCGCAGATGAGCACCCGCCGGTTCATCCCGCCCGGAGCTAACTCGGCCAGCTTGTGCATCAGTGCGACTTCGTCATGCACAACCGCCCTGTCGATTGCTGGCTCGTGCCCGACCTGAGCCAGGACCTTGGCGATGTCGGGATGATTGTGGCCTAGCGGCGCGCTGCCGCCCGAAGAGAAGTCAAGGAGCTTTCTGCCTGCGTCGTCTTCAAGCCATGCCCCGTCGCCTTTCTTCGCGAAAACCGGCTCCGGCGCGTCCGGCCCTACTGGCCCGTTGCGCCGATACCACAGACGCAGCTCATCATTCTTCACTTCGGGGGAATCATAGGCCGCGGCGCGGCCAAGTCAAACACCCGCGCCCAGACGCGCAGGCTACCTTGTGATGACGACCCTGGTGATTGCTTGCGGCTTGTGGCTTGAAGCTTGCGGCTCCTCCCGCATGAAGTACACGCCCGGCGCAAGCCCGCTCACGTCGTTCGTACCGGAATGCAGATCTGCGACGCGCCGTCCACCCATGTCGAACAGTGCCGTGCCGACCGATGACTCGGAGTCCGACAACTGCAGGACGTTCCTCACGACAGTGACCGTCAGCCGTGGACCGATGGCCATTGCGCCACGCTTCTCCTCGCCTTGCCCAACGACATCCACGCCGTGCGCGAGCCACAGGCCATCCGGGGTCGAGTATGCAACTAGTGGCTCATCGTCTTGGTTGAGGACAATCGATAGGCTGCTTCCAGAGTTGGTTGCGTCTGATACAGCGCTCGCCCGCCACTGATTGTCGCTGCCGCGGTACGCGAACGTAAGCTCCGGACGGGTGTAAGCGACGCACGGACGGTTCAGTCGGTCGATGGCAATGGAGGAGTTGTACGCCTGCGTATCAAGTGCGATTCCCTCATATCTGAACATTGGCAGAGTATCTCGCCAGCACGCCTGCGGCGCTCCCGCAGAATCCAGCGCCATTGACATAGCCCCCAGCGTGTTGTACCACGCGTGTGCCTTCCTAGTCTCTCCCCATGAGCCCGCAGATTCCTTCGCCACATAGAGGTCCTGGTAGTACCAAGGCCGCGACGATTTCGGGTCCGGAAACGCGTCGGCGAGAACAAACAAGAGACTTGCCGAATCACGCGTGTTGATCAGGTACTCGTGGCAGTAGAATGTCGCGCTCCAACCTCCGCCAGCGCGTATTGTATCCGTGCTCCAGAGCGAGTCCACTAGTCGTGCCCGTACTACACTGCAACCGCCGCCACCGTCCGTGCAAGTGTACACAATCGACGCAACGCCCGCCGTGTCGTGGGCGACAAAGGCGGGCCCAGGACCGGTCACAGCGAGACCGGTCGAGTCGTAGTCCCACGAATCTCCCCTATTGCTGGCAAGAAAGACATACCATGGGTAGTCGGGATTGAGCCACGAGACACCGATAGCTCCCTGCGCGGAAACGCTGAGGCCCAAACCGTAGTGCCCCGACCTTCCAGCCAACGAGTCGTATGACCACGCTGTGTCCCTGCACGCGAGCCTGATTCTTCCGGATGTGTCTTGATAGCACAAGTACAACCGCCCATCAGGATGTATCCGCATGCGTGCACTCTTGCCCCAGCCCGCTGAGTCAACCCTCTCAACGTCCCAATGCTGCGCCGCTGCGAGCGCAGCTAGCACCGCCAAGAAGGCAATGGGTTTCACCGCTACCTCGCATACATGCTAAACCGGACCTTTTCGTTGTCAAGCCGGCGAAAACCGAACAAGATGCACCCCGAAGGGGCCTCGATGTCTCCAGATAGGTTAAGCCGCTGACACTCAAGATGTTAGGAGCGTAGAACCACGCCTCGCGAGTCGCCTTGGGAACCGTTCCCGGGACGGTTCACGGGGCGATTCCGAGGGGGGCTTCGGACGCCGTGTCCAGAGTCACCGTGCTCGCGACTTGGGTGGCGAAGCGGAGTACGAATTGCAGGGCCTCTTGGACGAACACCCCCGGTCTCACAGGCGGGTGCACCCTCGTCGTGACTTGCGAGGTGTCCTCCGCGGCCACGGCCGCCGTGACCCAGCACGCGGTTTGCGATGGGATTCCAAGAGCGACCTGCGAGGCGAAGTCCAGGACGACTGTGCAGGGCGAAGGGACGAGAGCTATCTGAGGCGTGCCCGCGAAGGCCCGAGGACCTTGATGACCTCGCCCGCGAGATAGAATGAACCGGCGACCACCACGGGCAATGACGAATCACGAGCCAGTTTCTTCGCCTCAGCGAGGGCGTCGCGGATTCCCTCAGCGGTGACGTGCGGGATCCCTAACTTCGAGAAGACACGTCCCAATTCAGACAACGGCATTGCTCGGGGACTGTCGGGTTGTACCAAGACCGCTTGCTGCACGAACGGCGCGAGTGGCGCAACGGTCTCCTCCACAAGCTTGCCTCCCAGCGAGCCGTACACGAGAATCACCTTCGGCAACTGACCACCCTCACCCCTTCCCTCTCCCTCTGGGAGAGGGCGAGGGTGAGGGAATCGACAACTTGCGGCTCGGAGCCTGGGCACGTGGTCGCGGAGGAGGTTGGCGAGGGCCCGACCCGATTCGGGGTTATGGCACGAGTCTACAATCGTGAGCGGTTGTTGCCTGACGATCTGGCAGCGGGCAGGAATCGACACCGTGCGCATGCCGCGTGCAACGCGATTGATCTTGATGCGACGGTCACACCATGAAAGCTCGTTGAGAACGGCGAGTGCGGTCTTGCAGTTCTCAACCTGGTGGTAGCCGAGCAGCGGCAGGTCTATCAACTCGGCACCGAATATCGCAACCGGCGACAGAGCCATCCCCCAACACCTTGGGTCGACAGAGGGAATCTCAGCGACCGAGTCTGCCGGGACCAACTCAGCCCCGATCGCCCTTGCCCGCGCCTCCAGCTCACGCCGCGCTTCCGGTTTCTGGTCACCGATGACAACAGGCCGGCCCTTGCGCATGATGCCGGCCTTCTCCCCTGCTATCTTGGTCAACGTGTTTCCCAGCACCTTCAGGTGGTCGTAGCCGATGCGGGTGATGACCGAGATCTTCGGGTTGGAGAGGTTGGTGGCA
>JAFGRF010000387.1 GCA_016935295.1 Caldifarciminota bacterium
CCAACGCCCGGAAGAACTCGGACCGGCAGAACGCGCGAATCGAACACGACCGGGCGCTGGGGCGGGTGCTGGTTAGCCTGCTGTCCGACCACACCGAACTGTTCAAGCAGTTCAGCGAGAACGACGACTTCCGCAAGTGGCTGAGCGATACTATCTTCGGGCTGACGTATGAAGAGAACGCCGCGTAGACATCAAGGGCATTCTCCATCTTCCCTCGGCCTGACCCGCCCCGCTTGACTCCCCGCATCGTCGGCCTATCGTAGCCGCGTGAGCGAGGCTCTGGAGTGTGCTGGTGACCGAATTCTGCAACTCGTGCGAGAGGCAGAGGCGAAGGGCTGGTGTACCCGGCCGTTCTGCACGACCTGCGGCAACGGCGAACTCCGCAGCAGATTGGCAGCGATTCCCGACCTCACCGAACACCTGATTCGCCTGAATCTTGACGAGATAGTCAGTGGTCCCAGCGGGGTTGATAGCCTGACCATCATGATGCTCACTCAGTCCGTGGATTGGGACCAAGTTCTGGAGGCTTGGATGCCCCGGGCCAGCGAGAATACCAGACTACTCGACTTGGTGTTGTTCCGAGTCATTGGCAGGCGAATGCCGTTCCAGAGGTCACAACCGATGAAGGCCTGGGTGAAGGCGAGTGTCGAGAGGGCGTGTAGATCCGGGGACGAATCGCTGGTTGAAAGCCTCGTCTATGTACTTGGAGTTAGTGGCGAGGGTTTGGATGCGTATTCGGAACTGGTGGCCGTAGCACGCGACCTGAGCGAGCAATCATAACGCGTCCGGCGCGCGCTGATCAAGTCTGGGTTGCTGCGCGACGAAGACTCGTCCGCGCGTAGAGCGCGAGCGGCGCGAGAGGCCGTCAAGGCAACGCACAGTATCTTCTTAGCGGTGACGTTAGGAGACCTCAAGGGAGTAGCCGCCCTGCTCAAGAAGGGGCCTGACCTTCGAGTCCAGAACGCCGAAGGCCTGACCGCCCTCGAACTCGCTCGCAAGTTGGGCAGGTCAGAGATTGTCGACCTGTTGTCCCGTGCGATGGACGACGGGTGAGATGTCCGTGTGATCCGAAGGTCCGCCGGGCCACTAGGACCACTTGCCACGATGCCGCAGATAACTAAGGAGACGTTTCTCGAGGCGCTGGAGTGTCCGACCCGGGCGTGGCACAACCGGGGGGCCGGTGGCGGCGCGCCTTCGCGAGCACCACGGCTCCAAACACGGGCCGAAGTGGCATGACCTGAAACAGGTTGAGATGCGCGTCTTCCCGCTTCCCGGGCGGGACGAGACCACCTGCGAGGGAGTAGAAGCGGAACTGGTGTACCTCCTGCGCAAGCGGCGGAAGACCTGGCCTACCCATCAGAATGAGATTCACTTCAGGCACAGACTGGGACGTCCTCTGCCACAGTGTCAGAAGGAAGCACGCCGTATCTTTGCCGTTCTGTGTCATCACGGCAGGGGCCAGCTCCGCCCGCTCCGCTTGACACCCTGACCAGCCGCAATATCTTGCCCGCATGAGTCAGAGAGAGTCCGAGGCGAGGGATCAGTCCATCGTTCGTAAGACCGTAAATGATCTACGACTGGACGCAGGCGGAAATCCTGAGCGTTACTTCATACCCGCGTACCAGCGCGGCTATCGCTGGGCCCCACTACAGGTGGGGCAGCTGCTGGAGGATATCTTGGAGTTCACGAAGCGCGTCGACCCCCAGCAGGACGAGTACTACTGTCTTCAGCCGCTGGTCCTGAAGCGCCGAGCCGAAGGAGGATTCGAGGTGGTCGATGGACAGCAACGGCTGACTACGTTGCTGCTAGTACTGCGGTACTTCAACAAGCGGATGAAGGAGGAGTTTCGGTTGCCGCTGTTCAAGGTTGACTACGAGACCAGACCGGGGCTGCTGGATTTTCTTGATGACCCTACTGACGACCGAGCGGGCCAGAACATCGACTTCTTCCATCTGAAGCAGGCTATCGACGCAATAGAGACCTGGTTTTCGAACAAGCAGAGTATCGTCGAGAAGATCAAGGACGCGTTGCTGAACGAAACCGAGGTCATTTGGTACGAGGTTTCTGAGACGGAGAACCCGGTCGACGTATTCACGCGTCTCAACGTCGGCAAGATCCCGCTCACTAATGACGAACTCATCAGGGCGTTGTTCTTGAAGCGCCGGCGGGGCGACAAGTCCGAAGCCGAGAGCCAGCAGCTGCGAATCGCATATGAGTGGGATTACTTCGAGAAGTCCCTTCAGGCGGACGCCTTCTGGTATTTCGTGACCAACAGACGGGGTGAGCGCCAGAACCGCATCGGCATTCTGTTCGAGACCTTGGCGGACGCCGAGGGTATTCCTAGCGAGTTTCGCAGCGACCCCTACAGCGTCTTCTTTGTCTTCAGCCGCAAGCTTAGTACACCGGGTGCGACCCGGGAGGCAGAGTGGCTCAAGATCAAGGAGTTGTTCCAGCTCCTACAGGAATGGTTCAGCGACCGCGTGCTGTTTCACATGGTCGGCTACCTGCTGAACGAGGGTATGTCGATTAGCGAGGTCCACAATCTCTATGATGGCTGTTTGAAGAGTGCCTTCGAGCGGCGCCTGCGAGAACGCATCTTCTACATGGCAACGCGGAAGGAATGGAAGGATGGGTCGAGTGAACAGGAGATTCGAGAGCGTGTAGCAGAGAAACTGGAGGAAGTGGACTACGACTCGCGGTTGAGAGTGATGTCTATGCTTCTGCTGTTCAACCTGGCAACGTTGCTCCAGGACTCGCGATCCAACCTCCGGTTCCAGTTCGATAGCTACAAGAGGGAGAACTGGAACATTGAACACATCCGGTCCGTCGTGACCGACAAGCCGGGCGTTCCTGATAGGCGGTCGAAGTGGTTGGAGCCGTGCTTGGGCTATTTTGAAACAACAGGCACCGAACCGGAACTGCGGAGTCGTATCAGGGCATTTCTGGACCTGCCTTTCAAGGAAAGGGCAAGGAGCGAGACATTCGACCCGCTCTACGATGCTGTACTGACCGCCTTCAATGAATCAGCCGACGAAGTTGCAGACAACAGCATTGCAAACCTCGCCCTGCTCGACGAGCACACGAACAAGAGCTATGGGAATGCGGTATTCGCAATCAAGCGGCAGCGGATCCTCGAGCTGGACAGAGCAGGTATCTATGTTCCTCTTTGTACGCGGAACGTCTTCCTGAAGTGCTATAGCACCAACATCGACAACCTGATGTTCTGGAGTAAGGAGGACAGGGAGAACTACCTAACAGCCATCACCGACACCTTGGCCGATTTCTTCTCACGTCGGGCAGGGGGTGCTGCGTGACTGATACCGGAAGCAGGATTAACTTCCAGCAGCTTCTAGAGCGCCATGACATGATCAGAATTCCGATGATTCAGCGAGACTACGCACAGGGCCGGAAGGAGGTAGAAGAGGTCAGAGCGGACTTCCTGGACGCCCTGAAGTCAGCTCTCGACAAGCCGGTTGAGGACGCCTCGCTTCCGTTCAATCTGGACTTCGTCTACGGTAGCGTCGAGAAGCACCGCAGCAACGAGGGCAAAGAAGAAACCTGCTTCTTGCCTCTCGATGGCCAGCAGCGTTTGACTACACTCTTTCTGCTTCATTGGTACCTAGCTTGGCTCGATTGCGAGTGGGACAGCTTTGTTCGTGTTCTTGCGTCGGAACACGGCTCCCGGTTCTCATACGCGGTTCGTCCGTCCAGTGAAGACTTCTTCAACCGGCTCGTGGATTTTCGCCCAGCCCGCGCGCCTAGCATGGTTCCCACCATCAGCGCCCTGATCGAGGACCAACCTTGGTTTTTCCTGAACTGGCGAATGGACCCGACGATACAGTCCGCGCTCGGGATGCTTGATGCCATCCATACCCGATTCGCGGCAACCTCGGGGCTTTACGCCCGACTCACGGACTTAGACCACCCGGCCATCACATTCCAGCTATTAGTTCTCACCGACTTCGGCCTATCGGAGGACCTCTATATCAAGATGAACGCTCGCGGCAGACCGCTGACGCCGTTTGAGACTTTCAAGGCGAGGTACGAAAGGGAACTTAGGAACCAGCTTCCCGGCCGTCTGTTCGAAGCGGAAGGCGTAACACGGACAACGGCAGACTACCTTGCGTGGCGCATCGACAACGCATGGGCAGACCTATTCTGGGCGCGCCGGGATCCAGCCAGCAACCAGTATGACACTGCCATGATGAACCTGCTCAGCGTGGTTGCCGAGGTCACGAGGGACTTTGACAGCGCGGGGTTCCTGAAGGACTTGGACATTTTTTGGAAGAAGGCAGGCAAAACACGCGTGCCAACGTACTCCGACTATCAGTCGCAAAGATGGCTTGACGAGGAGTTCACGCTCACCCTGATAGAACTGCTGGACGCTTGGAGCGGGCCTGATGGCGATATCTGCACACAGCTTCCCGACGGCAGGTATTTCGATGAGCGCGATTTCTTCGGGCGCATTACGCGATCAGCGGCGTCGCTCACATACCCCGAGGTCATTCAGTTTGCAGCCTTCACACTATTCCTGAGGCATAGCGAGGGGGGCTTCACCGGGACGGAGTTCCAGGAGTGGATGAGGCTGGTCCGCAATCTCGCCGTGAATACCGAATACGGCCATCACGAAGATTTCCAGCGCAGCCTTGTCAACATAAGAGAGCTCGTTGCTGAGTCGAGGAGGGTCCTTAGGTACTTCGCCGCCTCCGATGTTCCAACAAAAGGATTCGCCCGGAACCAAATCGCCGAGGAGAAGTTGAAGGCGGAGTTGATGTTGGCTGATGAGCGCTGGATACCACTACTCGACCGCGCGGAAGGACACGAGTATTTCGATGGGCAGGTTGAATTTCTGCTCGATTTCTGCGGCGTCAGAGATGTAGATACGCCGGTGAAGGACTGGGACACGGGTCTGCACGAGCGATTACAGGGACAGTTCTTGGCCTATCTGGAGAAGGCGGAAGTCATGTTCGGCGAGAAAGGTCTTGCCGGCCTCGGCAGATACCGCTGGGAACGCGCCCTGCTGTGCCTCGGGGACTACCTATTGAGCAAGGGCATCAATCGTTCGTTTCTGACCGGCCCGCCTAGCGACACGGCCAGCTGGAAGAGACTGCTTAGGGGACCGAGTGGGAGAGACCGGGAAAGGCCCGAGGTTCTCCTGCAAGCCCGTGGGCTGCTAAAACAGCTACTAGATCGGGTTGACGCCAGTAAGGATATGGCCGCGCAGCTGGACGCGTTGATCAACAACGCGGCCGACGTCGAGCCGTGGCGGGAGGCCATTATCAGAACGCCGGAGGCCATTAGGTACTGTGACAAACGGTTCGTCAGGTTCGAGGGGGGCCAGGTCTATCTGCTTAGGGGAGTCTACAGGGGGAGACACGCCGAGTTGTTCACCTACGCATTGTACTACTCACTGAAGGCGGACTGGAGCAGATTCGAGCCACTCAAGCTGGGTGACTACGTGGATGCGGGAGTAGCGGCGGACGAGCCCCATTTCCAAATCTGCATTGGGCGAAACAAGGGTGCCGACCCCCTGCGAATCCTGCGCCACGGCGACCGATTCCGGATGTCCTACGAGGAACGGAGTTCTGACGATTCCAGCACAGTGCCAGCGGTACTCCGCGCGCTCGGATTCAGACAGGACGGTCAGACCTTGAGCTTCGATGGGGGTCGCGAGGATGTGGAGGCCATGCTTCTGGGTCTTGCGGCTAGGCTAGCTGGCGAAGACAGAGTCGAGAAAGATCAGGTCTGAAGTAGAATTCCAGCAATCAGGAGATAGCGGTAGGAGCAGAGCGCACAAGCGGGTCCGGTGGGCCAGTATCGGATTGCCGGGACACGGCGCATTCACGGCCGCGCGACCAGTTCCGCTTGACTCCCTGACCATCCACCATATCTTGCCCGCATGAGAGACAAGGGCAGCGAAGAGTGTTTCCGAAGACTCCTGCGGACGGGCCAGTGCAAGCACGCCTTGGGGCAGGTGCTCGCGCCCGCCGTGACAGATATTGACAACTGGCAACCTTGCAGCGCCGTGAGATGGCACGAGTCGACGCTGCGGGAGTATTGCGCCCGCCTCTCAGAACTGAGCAGTGAATACGGGGACTTCGACGCAGCCGAGTTCAACGATTGGTGGGTCGATGACCGATACGCACCCAAGTGGGATCTGGTTGCGACTTGCCGACTGCAGGGCAAAGCGGCCGTCTTGATTGTGGAGGGCAAGGCCAATGTCCACGAACTCCTGCATCGAGATGCCAAGACGCCGGTTAGACCAGGTAAGGCCGAGTCGGTGAGCAACGACGACACGATTAGGGGATGCCTGCGTTCCGCGGCCACGGGCCTCCGCAGGTCTTACGATGCTCGCGGGACGTTCTATCTAGGAGGGGAGCCGCGCTACCAACTCAGCAATCGTCTGGCGCACATGTGGAAGCTGGCGGAGTGCCGGCTGAATGTGGTACTTCTGTACCTTGGCTTCCTGAACGACCTCGACGCGCCGAAGGGACAGGCATTCCTAGACGATAGGCATTGGCAGGCAGCCATGGGCGCCTGCATGTACGGTGTCGCACCGTTGTGGATGCCAGGTGCCCGTCGGCGTGCTGAAGTGGCTGGAGGCAGGCATCGCGGTTGGATGCTGATGCTGTCCAAGTCACTACCAGCGCCGGGTCCGCCTCACTTGACTCACTGACCGGCCCGGATATCGTAGCCGCGTGAGTAGCATCTGCGTTGCAGGATTCTAGGAAGATGGCTACAGGACGCAGCAATAAGCTCGTCGGCCAGACCGGCGAGTACCTGGTCGCCGCCGAGTTGTCCCGACAGGGACTGATTGCGACCACGTTCACCGGCAACGTGCCCCACTACGACATCATCGCGTCGGACGATAACGGCAGATATGTATCCGTCCAGGTAAAAGCCAGCAGGGGTTCATCCTGGCAGTTTGGCGACATGACGCGCTTCTGTTCAATATCATTCAGAGGGAAGCGACAGGTCGTCGGCAAGCCCGTCCGGTGTCCGGTTCGGCGGCTCGTCGTGGTGTTCGTGGCTATCGGGGCGACGGGCGCCGATCGCTTCTATGTTCTTTCCTGGGACAGGTTGCGCGACCTGCTCGTCGGACATCACAAGGCATATCTCGCCAAGCACAACGGCGTACGACCGAAGAAGTGGGATTCGCTGCATTCCGCGATTGCGGAGAGCGCCTTGGCGCCCCACCGAGACAGGTGGGATGTCATCCACAAAAACCTTAGATGACCGCGGGCTGTTGTGGCCGTCGTTGCCATAGCTCGCTTTGCTTGACACCCTGACCGGGCGGCCTATCGTAGCCGCGAGACCGGGGCGCGGGTCCGGAGAAGAAGCCGGGCAAGGACCAGCGGCGGCACAGAGCACTAACCGGAAGGGAGGAAGTCATGACGGGCAAGTTCGAGGGTTTCAAGGCGGTCGACTTCAACGAATCGGTCGCCGGCACAAAGTGGCGCGGCCTACTTGGCAAGGCGCTCGCATCTGCGATGAGAGGGCCGGGTCATCCATACAGAGCGTGGTCGGTTCCCCGTGACCCGCAGCTTCATATCGCTCACGAGGGTGAGTACAAGCATGGGGACCAAGCGTACAACGTCACGCGCGCGAAGCTGTTTGTCCGCACGATTCCGGGCGAGCTTGCATACGGCTTCTACATTGAGGCGCCCGGGCAGAAAGACAAGAATTTCTCCCCGGGCAGCTTCAAGCACTGGCAGAAGTTCAAGAGCGGGCTGCGAAGTGCCACGCAGATGAGAGCACGCCTGTTTGACGCACTGAAGAAGCACAGCCTGGTCGTCATGGACTACGGCGCCGGGCAGCCCTGGCAGGCCAAAACGCCCGACGAGTTGGCGCGCAGCATTGACCCACTACCCAAGGATACGTGGGTGAACCTCCATGTTGTCAAGCGCGTGAAGCAGGCCGACGCCATCGCGGCGAAGTCGGGGGTGGTGCGGAATATCCTGGAGGTGCTGACCGACCTGTCGGCGATATACGAGGATCTTCTCTAGGGCCGTCGGATCACCACTCCCTGGCCGTTGGCGCCGTGCGGGCTTGGCCATTGGCCCTCTTGACTTAAGGCCCAGCCGCAGGGCACAGCCGGTCAGCCAGTGAGGCGTCAGCAGCGACGCCAGCACGACACAAGTAATTCAATAACAATATCTTAGCCACGGGGTGCGGGGCGCGCCTCGGGGGCGCTGTCTGGTCAAGGCTTCAATAGTGAGCGGCTTGCGGAGTTGTGTGAATTCAGCGACCCAACTAGACAAATTGCCTTTTCCCGTCATAACACAAGAGAATCAAGGGCAAGAACCGGGGCTCGCGGCGGCCGGAATGAGCTATGTCGCGGATTTGCGTGACTTGGCTTTGGAAGACGGCTTCGGGGGCGAGTTTTCCGGGGCGGAGTATCAAGTTCGATACTTGACGAATGGGCTTCGACCGCCATAACTAGGGTGATGGCACTAGAAAACGAAAGGAGTCAGACGATGAAAGAACAGCGACCGCAGGAGAATGACGGGAAGCAGGCTGCGCGGCCGAGGACCGCGGAGGAAGTAATGGAGGAGGTGAAGGCGCTGGGAACGCAAATCAAGCGGCTGAAGCGGGACCAGGATGAACTGGTCCGCCGGCAGACGCGGCTGGACTACGGGCAGGTGCTGAACTACTACCTGAAGAACATGGCCGCGCTGGCGGGCGACCGGGAGGAGTTCGAGGTGCAGCAGGTGGTTGGCGCGCACAACTACGCGAAGTCCTTCCTGAGTTTCCTGAACACCGTGCGCGACTACCTGGTGCGTGAGGGGAAGTGGCCGGTTTCCGCGGAGGGCGAAACCGTACTGGCCGAACTGCCCGACTGGGACCGGGCCGAGGTCCGGCAGCAGCAGGAGGAGTTCCACCAGGAATGGCCGAAGAACACCCTGGACGCGGTCAAGTTCCACGTGCGCGACCTGGCCGAACTGGTGGGCCGGGACACCGGCGAACTGGGCGACGACGAACTGCCCCTGGTGTACCAGCAGTTGGGGGTTTTCATCTACGCCTTTGGCGAGGAAGTTAAGCGGCTGGTGCCTGCCGGCAAGGCAGAGGAGGCGAAGTGAGTAACAGCAACGGGAAGGCGCCCAAGGCCTACGAGTCGGCGCAGGAGTGGCTGGAGGGCAAGCGGCGGGTGGTGCGGCTGCTGCGCCGTCTCTGTGGCGGCGGGCGGCGCTCGCGGCGGGAGGAGGGGTTCGTGCCGGACCCCGAGATGCTCGAGGCGGCGGTGAAGTGGCACGAGGGACAGCACGAGGCGCGCACGGACCAGGCCCGCGCGGCCGGGTTCGAACTGCCGATTGACCGGTTCGCGGCCAAGCACGGGCTCGACCCGGTGGAACGCGAGATAGTGGAGTTGCTGTTGGTGGCGGCTACCGACATGACGGACGATGACGGTCACGGCGGGCTGTCGGTGACGGCCTTGGTCCAGCTGCTGTCCCGCGGCCGGGAGCGGGACGCGCAAGGGTTCCTGCCGTACTTCCTGCCCGGCTGCAGACTGCGCCGCGTGCTCCGGGGCCGGGACCTGTTGGGCTCAATGGTCCTGGGCATCGGCAGTGAGACCGTCGCGCAGCTGCTGGGTATCGAGGCGGGGCAGGACGACGGCGGGGCCGCGGCCGGGGCGACCGGTAGCGCGCACGAGGGCGACATCGTCGAGTTCCTGGACGGGTTCGGGGCGGTGCTGGCCCCGGAGGCGGCCGATTCGCTGCGCGCGCTCTGGGGCTGGGTCCGGCGCGGCGATGTCATCCGTGAACAGTGGGGATTCGGGAAGCTGGCGCAGCTCGGCTCCGGCGGGGTCTGCCTGCTGTTCCACGGCCCGTCCGGGACCGGCAAGACCCTGACCGCCAGGGGGCTGTGCCGCGCGCTGGGCCGGGAGGCGCTGGTGGTCAGTTACCCGGAACTGGTCAGCAAGTGGGTCGGCGAGACCCAGAAGAACACCAGCGCCGCGTTCGCCGAGGCGGCGCGGACCGGCAAGGTGCTGGTTTTCGACGAGGCGGACGCGATATTCGCCCGGCGCACGGCCGTCAGCACCTCGACCGACCGCCACGCCAACAGCGAGGTGAACACGCTGTTGATGGAACTGGAACGGTTCCCGGGCATCGTCATCCTGACCACCAACCACGCCGGCATCCTCGACCCGGCGTTGGAACGGCGCATCCGCTACAAGGTGTTTTTCGGGCCCCCCGACCCCGAAGCCCGGGCCGCAATCTGGCGCAAGCACCTGCCGCAGGAGGCGCCGCTGGACCCGGACGTTGACCTGGAACGGCTCGGCGAAGACTTCCGGCTGACCGGCGGGCAGATTGCCAACGCGGCCCTGGCCGCGGCCGCGCTGGCCGCCGCCCGGCTGTCCGAGGACGGCGACGCCGGCCGGATTACGATGGCCGATTTCGAGGCCGCCGCCCGGCGCGAGGCGGGAGGGTACGCGGAAGAGGGGGACGGCCGCCGCTTCGGTTTTCAGGCGGCGGCCGCCGCGCTTGACACGAAGGTTCCCAGCCCAATAGTGTAGGTTGACGACAATGGCATATATCACCAAGGAGACGTTCCTCGAGGCGCAGGAGTGCCCGACCCGGGCGTGGCTGAACCGGCGGGTCGCGGGCGGCGCGCCGACGCCGGCAGACTTGCTGCGGATGGAGGAGGGGATGGAGGTGCACCGCCGGGCGCGGGCGCTGTTGCCGGGCGCGGTGCGGGTGCGCGAGGCCGAGATGACGGCCGCGGCCGAACACACCCGGCAATTGATGGCCGACCCGGCGGTCGTGACCATCCTCGAGGCCGCTTTCCTGGTCGACGGCTTCGCGACCCGGGCCGACATCATCACCCGCGAGGGCGCGGGCTGGCGGATGATTGAAATCAAGTCCGGGGTCAACGACAAGAACGACGAGTACGATGCCGACATCGCCTACACGACAATGGTGATGACCCGGGCCGGGACGCGGCCGGTCGGCGTGACGCTCAGGCTCCTGTCCCGCGACTATCGGCTCGGGATGGACGACGCGGCGCTGTTCGCGGACTATGACAAGACCGACACCGCGCTCGCGGCGGCCGAGGAGTACGCGGCAGTGTGGGACGAGACGATTGATGTCTTTCTCGGCGATGCGCGGCCCGAGCCCGCGCTGGTGCGTGCGTGCCGGGACTGCCCGTATTACGAGGCCTGTTTTCCCGGGCTTGAGAACCCGGTCATCGAGCTCTACCGGCTTGCCGCCGGCCGGCTCGAGGAACTGGTCAGTGCCGGGGTGCTGGGCATCGAGGATTTGCCGGCCGGGGTCGAACTGAACCCGCTGCAG
>JAFGRF010000388.1 GCA_016935295.1 Caldifarciminota bacterium
CGCGCGGCTACTCGCTGATTGCCCGCGGCTACCAGTGGATGTCGTCGCACCAGTCCTTCGTATCGGATTCGTCGGTTACGGCCTGGTACCCTGACGGCGGGCCAGACCAGGTCCTCTTTCCCTACACCGAGCAGGTGAAGGAGATGTTGCGGCCCTACGTGGAGGAACCGGAAAACCACCTGCTTCGGCCGGACTTGTACTTTCGCAAATTCGCGGTTGCCGGCTACTGGAAGTTCAATCCTATTGACAACGGTCGTTGACGGCGTATCCTGCCGCGTCGAGCGGTACCGGCAGGAATGCCGAACGGAGTGGCGAACAAAAGGAGGAAGCGATGACCGAGCAGGCAGTAATGGACCCGAAGAAGCTCAAGCGCGGCCGCAGGATGGCCGGGCTGCTGGCCCTGGCCGGCATTACGACGGCGGTATTCGGCCTGATTGACTGGATGGTGGCTAAGCTGGACGCGTTCAACATCATCTTCATAATCGCCGGACTGGCGATAGCGATTTTCGGCTGGTCCCTGCTCCGCCAGGCGCGCAAGCGGGCGTAGGAGACGAATCAGCAGGAGGCCAAGGAGGCAACTGCAGGGGAACGCCAGGACCCAAGGGGAAAGCTGATGGACAAGGCGAAGCGCACGCAATACGACTGGGCCGACCTGCTGGCCTACTCCTTCGTCGCTCTGGCTATAGTCCTCCTGGGGATTGCCTTTTTCAAAATGAGCTCTGGCGGCCATCCGAACCAACGGGAAGCCATAATATCGGAACTGGAGTCCTCCGGTGAGAATCGCGACCCGAGTATCAACCCGTAGGCAGCGAACGGGCCAACGAAAACAGCAGGGAATGTTCTAGCGCCGGCTTCCGGAGTTCTTGGTGTCACACGAACGGAGACGAGAAGTTCCCAGTCGAGTATTCGTCTATATCCTTCTCGCCGTGGTCGCATTGCTAATCGTGGGGCGCATTCTATGCGGCCGACTGGGGCTTGGTCGCGGTAGACCTGAACCGGTGTTTCCGATGGGCCCAGAGTCACTTGAGAGCATCTAGTTCAGCCGTGGTTGCGGTCGTCGAGCGCGTCGCCAACGCAGTTGTCCGTAGATTCGGGGGTTGGCAATGAAACCAAGGCGACACGGTAGATGGCGGGGCTGGATAGTCCAACTGGTCATCCTGATAGCGCTGATACTGGCAGGGATTATCTTGTGGCGCCGGGCATGGTATCCCCGTCCTGCGCCGCCGGAAGTGTTCTTCTCCGACTCGCTGCCCCTTTAGCTACGCGCGTGCTGTGCCCATTAGAGGGCGCGGCCCCACGAGTCAGGCCGAGCGCGAGTTCCTTGTCAGCAGCAGAGCAACCGACCCGACTGTAGCGATACTCGCCCCCAGCACCGCCAGTATGCGGTTGACGCTCCAGTCAACGATGTGAAGGTAACCCTGGTCGGCATAGACGCGCGGCTGAAGCACCACGCTCGCCACCACGGCCAGGGCAAGAGCAGCGACAAGTAGAACTGCAGCAATGTGCCGCTTGGTTGAACTTCGTGCACGCAGCGCCAGCACGGCAAGAAAACCCGACAGCAAAACTCCCAGCCCGACCGCCAATGGATAGCCCTCTTGGTTCTGGTTGCGTGGACTCCAACTTCCGTCGACAGTCGGTTTCTCACCCGACAAGTCATCCAGTGGAGCTAT
The DNA here is from genome assembly GCA_016935295.1 of Caldifarciminota bacterium. Lineage (GTDB taxonomy): Bacteria > Hydrothermota > Tepidihabitantia > Tepidihabitantales > Tepidihabitantaceae > UBA2258. The sequence continues at coordinate 1,671 of JAFGRF010000388.1, forward strand.
TAGGACAAGCATGCGCGGCTGGGAGCGTGTCCAGCTTGACAGAGACAGGTAGCCGGCTGCGACGAACGACAGCACGACGATAGCGGCTATCCTAGCCTTCATCCCCGTTCCTCTCATCGAGTCCTAGCCGGTCCCCTACCTGCGCATCGGTCTCCGCTATTCTCCCCGCGGCTAACTCCAGCACGTAGCGCGCGCCCGGGGTCCAGGCAAACCGCCAGGGTTTGAGGTTGGTCTTCATTCCTACCACCCGCATCTGCCGGTCAAGGAACAGCACGTCGATGCTGAACTTCATCCCGCAGGTGTGAATCGGTCCCGGCGTCTCGATGAGCAGTCCTTCTTCCCGAGGCAGGCTTGCCCGCCCTAGTAACCCGCGCGTCCGCTCGTCGAAGCTCGATGCCCGGATGCACAGTGAAACCACCGCGCGTCCGGTCCGCTGGTTGACCAACTCCAGGTTACTTCGCAGCAGAGCCGTCGCCGTCCGGGTTGACCGGATGCCTCACTTCGAACCCGCCGCCCGGCAGGTCGAGGTAGTCGGTCAGCTTCAGGTCGTCTACGGTCACGCCGTCGGTCGGCTGCCAGGAATCCCAGAACTCAACCAGTTCAAGGATGCCGCCGCCCGGGTTGCTGCCCCGGAACGGCGCGGCGGAGTGCCTCAGGGTGCCGTCAACGTAGATGTCGTAGGTTCGCGCATCCCAGTTGATGAACAACCGGATAAGGTACCAGCGGCCGGCGGTCAGGGTGGCGACCTGGTGGTTGCCGGAGCCGTCAACGTAGTTCAGCGCGCCGCCGACGAAGTTCAGGTACCAGCTCCGCGTGCTGTTGGCGGACGTGTCGCCACAGGCGTAGATTCCCCAGTCGAAGTCGTTGGACCCGGTCTTGAACCGGAACTCGACCTCGCGGTAGCTGGTCGTCAGCCAGCGTTCGGCCAAGGCGAACGAGGTGTCATAGTCCGGGATTGCCAGCGACGTATCCACGGTCGGGTCGGTGAACCACAGGCCCTTGCCGGTGAATCCCGAGGAGACGATGCGCAAGTCGCTGGGACTGCGGACGAAATACCGCCAGGCGCCGCCGATGCCCTGGCCCACCGGGTAGGACTCGAAGTCCTCGGAGAACACGACGGTGGGTTCACCGACCTGGACCGCCAGGCCCGCGGACCAGTCGGAGACGAGCTCGTTCTCGTCCCTGGCCCTCGCCCGTACGGTGTAGTTGCCGGGATTGCTCCAGGCGTGGGCGGCGGAGAACTGGGCGCCGCTGGCCTGCCAGCCGCTCCAGGCGGAGGTGTCGCCGTCGCCCCAATCGAACTGGTAGGCTACCTGGTCGCCATCCGGGTCGGTCGTGGAGGTCGTGTAATCGTAGCTGGTGCCCGGGATGGCGCTGGTCGTGCCGGTTGGCCGCCCCGGCGTTGCCGGCGGGTAGTTGGCCGGCGGGTGGAACAGCGACCATCGCACGTCGGCCAGCGGCAGGTCGTAGTCCGCCAGTTCGTAGGTGAGGAACTTGACCCTGAACCCGAGCCCGGCCTCGATGCCGACCCCGATGTCGTAGTCGAGCGGGGGCAGGCTGATTTCCTCGTACTGGTATGGCCGGACCCAGATCTTCGGCCCGGCGAGGTGGCAGATGTATGCCTCGAGCGAACCCTTGAGCCACGCCTCGAAACCCGCCTCGACGTTGATTCCGCCCTCGAACGACAGCCCGGCCGTGCCGCCGAACCCTTGGTCCCAGTAAGGCGTCCAGCCTTCATCCTTCTTGTACATCGCCCCGACGCTCAGGTCCATCCCGGCGCGCAGGTCGGTGTTCACGCGGGCGGTTGCCTGGAGCAGGAAGTTGAACTCGTAGCCGCCAAGCACCCGCAACTGGAACTCGACCGGGATCGCGCCCGGCGGTACCGGGATGGGCAGCGGCACGCTACCGAGCGGGACGGAGGCGAGTTCGACCTCGTCCTCGACGTTGATGTTGATGGTCAACTCCGCCTCGGCGCCGAGAAACTTGACCGAGTCGTACGAGCTGACGATGAAACGGAACTCCTTGAGTCCTTCGAGCAGGCCGATGTCGACGTACGGGTGGACCTCGATGCTCTTATAGTAGACAACGTCGTCAATCGCGATCCAGCCAACCAGCAGTTGGTCGTCGTCCTTGACGTCGCAGCGCATCCCGGTGAACCGAACCTCGAACGCGAGCGGGCCCACCGGTTCGGTTTCCAGTTCTCCCCACGTGATGACCAGTGTCAGCCCCTTGCCGTCGGTGGTCTCGACCCTGGTTTCCCGCCGGCCCGGGCCGTAACTGCGGGCCTCGGGGACGAGGTGGAAGGTCGTGTCGATGTGCAGTTCGTCGAAGGCTTCGACGAGACTGGCCGGCTCGGAATGGACAAGCAGGGTGTCGCCGCGCTGCTCGATTGACTTCACCTTAACGAGGTAGCCGCCATCGAGCGCGCCCAGCAGGACCTCGCCCGGCCGGTAGGATGGCAGTTGCGCGCCCGGTTCGTACACCAGCCGGACGGTGTTCGCCGCGGTGTCAACAATCGCCGCCTTCAGTTTGGGGTCCTCGTCGGGCACCCGGGTCTTTTCGTTCAGGCAGGCATCACCCTTGCAGTTGTCGCAGCCGGGCAGCGCGACGAGCGCCAGCGCGAACAGCAGGGTTGCCCTGATAATGGTCCCGAAGCCAGTCTGTTTCATAACGCCTCCACCGGATGTTGCGAGCCTCCTGTAACTACCGCTCAGCGAGCCAAGTCTTACAGCAATTTCAGTTCGATGTCAAGGGCAGGTGGGGAGGCAACGCAGAGCCACTCCTGACTTGACAAGCCACGCGATGTCACTAGATTGCCGGGAGCGGACCCGGCCTAAGCGGCGTCTGACAGGCTGTCTTTTGAGCGGTCCGGCCAGGGCCGGAAGGAGGAAGAGATGCGGTGCAGGGCAGTCAAGCGGTTACCGGGACGGCTGGCGCGCAACGAGCGCGGCCAGACGATGCTGGAGTACATTATCATCGTGGCGGTGGTCGTGCTGGCCGGCCTCGCGGCGTTCAGGGTCATCGAGGACTACATCATCAAACGGAGGATCAGCATTTCTTCAGCGCTGGCCGCGGCGGGGGGCGGCGAAGAACCGCCGAGCCAGCCTCCCAAGCCGCCTCCTCCGGGCCGCGGCGGTCACTAGGCCGCGCCGACTGCCGAGATAGCTGCCCCGGGGCCTGCCCCGGGCAGGCCCACTAGACTGGCAAGCCCTTTTCCTTCAGCCAGTTGCCGAGGGCGGAGTCAATCGCCGAGTGCAGTTTCAGCGCCCAGTCGTGCCACTCGGGGAGTTCGACCGCGTAGCGGTCGAAGCTCATTCCGTGGTGGTGCGGGTCAAGCGACAGCGCCGCCTCGAGGTGTTCCCGCGCCTGTCCCATTTCCGGCGCGCCGACCAGTTCCGAAACGGCTTCGTCCTTGAAGTCCAGTTCGGCCAGGCGGGTGGCGGTCCGCAATAACTGCGCGTAGTAGTTCTTCAGGAGCGTGTTCTCGACCACCCCGCGGCCCCGCCGGTCGGTCGCGGACAATGCCCGGGTATCGACGCTTCCGTCCTCGTGTACCACCAGGTAGCTCTTCTTCCGGTCGCGGTCCTGCTGGTGTTCCTTTAGCGCGGCCTCGGCTTCGCGCTCCCAGGCCTCCTTCAGGATGTCGGCCCAGGAGAACAGGATGTACGCCCCGTAGATGGAACGGTCATTGCCTGCCAGTTTCATGTCGTGTTCCCTCTGTCAGCGGTCGTTCAGTGCATCTGCCTGACGCCCGGCGGCCTCGGTTTCTACCGCCATGCCGGCGCGGCGCCGGCGCCGCGTATGAAGGTCGGTCGCGCCACGGGGCTTACCCCGGCCAACTTGTCGTCGGCCGCATAGCTGGTTGCCGACAGTCCATCAAACCGGATGCCCGGCGTCGGCAGGTAGCTCGAGTCGTAGTCCACAACCTGCAGTAGCCCGTGCTGGGGGTTGGTGCCGCGGAACGGGGCGTTGTCCTTCACCTTCCTGCCGTCCAGGTAGATGTCGTAGTCCTCGGCCTCCCAGTCGATTGACAGGCTCACGTAGTGCCACGTGTCCGCGGCCACCGATGCAACTGCGTGCATGTCGCCGTCGTTGTAGTGAAGTTGGCCGGCATAGAGGTTCAGGTACCAACTGCAGGATGCCGGGTCGTTGACATTGCCGAGCGACCGGATGCCCATGTCGAAACTGGCATCGTCCGATGAGAACTGGAACCCGACGTGGTCGTGGTATTCATCCGTGGCAACCGCCGCCCAGGCAAACGAGCTGTCGTAGTCATTGCCGGAACTGACCGACGTGTCGGCCAGCAGCAGACAGCGGGTTCCGTTCATCCCGTCGGTGACGACCCCGAGCCAACTGGGTGACTTGACGCTGTCTTCCCAGGAGTTTGGCCCGCCGCTCACGCCCGGCCCGAGGTTGCAGAGGTCGAAGTTCTCGGCGAACACCTGGCGCATGTAGAAGAGGCGCCAGTTCGCGTCAAGAAACTCCCAGGACGCACTGATGTCGAACAGGCCGAAAGCGTCGAGCTTGACCCCGAACTTGCCGGAAACTCCAACCCCGACATCGAGAGTCGGCGGGGGGACGCTGAACCGGTTGTACTGGTAGGGACCGAACGAAAGAAACGGCCCGAGCACGCCCGCCAGCATGACGGAAGCCTCGCCGCGGATGAACTCCTTCAGTTCGGCCGATACCTGTCCGCTGATGCCGCTTACCTCGCCGGTGCACCCGAAGTTGATGCCCAGGCTGCCACTCGGGAGCGCCATGTCGGGCGTGTGGTGTGCGGTCATCTCCAAGTCGAACCCGGCCTTGAGCTGGCACGTGACCGCACTCCGCGCCGCGACCGACAGGATCACCCCTGCGCTGATGTCCGTGTTGAAGGTCATCGGCACCGGCCCGAGCATGAAGGGCTGCACGATCCGGCAGAGGTTGATCTTCGTCTCCTTGAGCGGCAGGGGGACGCCCAGCGAGATCTCCAGGTCGCGGAATTCCAGCGTGTCGTACATGTCGAACGAGATGTCGAACCCGTGGTAGAACGGGAATATCTCGTCAATGTCAACGAACGCGCTGCCGTCGGTCCTGATGGTCATGACGACTTCGCTGGTCTTGATGGACGCGACGACGACCAGGGTGTCGTCCGATTCCTTGACAACGAACTTCAGGTCGGGGATCGTCACGACGGCGGTCCGGTCGTCCGGGTTGGACAGGCTTGGGGTGCCGAAGCTCAGCTCGTACTTGTACTTGATGTCGGTGCCTTCGTACTCTCCCCTGATCCAGGTTGACTCGGGCGGAACCAGCTGGGCGGGAGCCAGCGAGAACGACGTGTCAATCTGGAGGCGGTCGAAGACCTCGGTCAGGTCCGACTGCTCGGTAACCACCACCACCGTGTCGCCGCGCACCGAACTCGAGACGACCTTCTTCATGTAGCCGCCGCCCATCGCGCCGAACAGGATTTCGCCGGGCCGGTACGTCGGCTTGGTCCCGCCGGACGCGAAGACGAGCCTCAGGGTGTCGCTGCCGGTCAGCGTGTCGTCCTCGACGATCACGTCCCGAAGCCCGGCTTCGTTCTCGGGCAGCCGGGTGCTGTCGCCGTAGGTGAACGACACCGGGTCGGGAACACCGTCACAGGACGGCAGCGGCAGCATCGCCGCTGCCAAGGCCAGGACGGCCAGGACTCTCCAGCTGGAACTCACGGGCACCTCCTTCTTGGTTAGCATCTTGCCTCGGGCACTGCAACCGCTCAGCGAACCAACTGATACAAGAATCCCTGGGCGATGTCAAGTTCCTCCGAATGTCGGGACGGACGATTTCGGACTTGACACGCGGCCCGAGATACGTAGATTGCCCGGAGCGGACCCGGCAGGAGCGACGGGTTCGCTGGTCGTGTGCCGCCCGGCCATTGGCCGGGGGCTTAAGAAGGAGAGCAGATGCGAAACAGCGGAATCAAGCGGGCAGCCGGGCGTTTGGCGCGGAGCGAACGCGGCCAGACGATGCTGGAGTACA
>JAFGRF010000389.1 GCA_016935295.1 Caldifarciminota bacterium
AAGCACGGATTCGTCCACAAGCCGGTAGCGCATCCAGCGGCCGTCGCGTCGGGAGGTGATGATGCCTGCCTGCTCCAGCACCGACAGATGATGCGATACCACCGAGAAGGACGTCGGGAAGTGCGGCGCTATCTCACAGACGCATCGCTCGCCCGCGGCAAGCAACTCCACCATCTTCATCCGATACTCGCTACCCAGCGCCGCCAGCAGTGCCGTTGTCAGTTGTCGGCTGGTTATATCCATATTTCCAAAATTATAGAAATGTGATGCCTAAGGTCAAGAAAGAATGAGTGGTGCCAATGGCTGGTGCGTCGAAAGTCGGCGAATCAGCTGCGTGAAGGGCCGGAGTCCTGCGGTCGGGTTCTGCTGGCGTAGGCAGAGAGTGGCCGCGCGTCGAGGTCCCGTCGAGGGTGGCGGAGCAGGGCGCGGATGAAGAGCCGCGCCAGTTCCCCGTCGTTGATGAGCGGAATCCCGAAGTCGGCGGCGGCGCGGCGGATACGGTAGCCGTCGGTCAGCACGGTTTCGTCGGCCGTGCGCTTGGGGATGTTTATCACACATTCAACCTTCCGGTCGGCAATCAGGTCCACAACGTCGGAGGGAATGGGGCTTGGGACACGATCCGAATCGTGAGACGATTCGGTCATGTCCCGCGCTCGGTCCGAGACCTTGCGTACGAGTTGCGATTTCACGCCCTGCGCTTCCAGGAATCGGTTGGTGCCCGCGGTCGCGTGGATGTCAAAGCCGGCCGCGGCCAGTTGCCGTAACGGCTCGAGCAGCTTCATCTTGGCATCGTCGCCGCCAACGGAGACAAGCAGCGACTTCCCGGGCAGGCGGAGGCCGTTGGCGATTGCTGCCTTCAGCCACGCCTCTTCGAGCGAGTCGCCGAGGCAGGCCGACTCGCCTGTAGACGTCATTTCCACATAGAGCACCGGGTCCGCTCCTTTGAGGCGCGAGAAGGAGAACTGCGGCACTTTGACCGCGACGTAGTCGAGGTCGAGGGTGTGGTACCGGCCGCGCACGTTCTCGCCGAGCACGGCCCGGGCCGCGATTTCGATGAAGTCGTAGCCGGTTGACTTGGAAACGAACGGAAAGGAGCGGGAGGCACGCAGGTTGCACTCAATGACCGATATCTCGTTCTGACGCGCGAGGAACTGGACGTTGAACGGGCCGTTTATGCCTAGCGCGCGGGCGATGGCCTTGGTTATGCTCTTGGCGCGGCGCACCGTCTCGAGGTACGTAGTCTGCGGGGGGATGACCACGGTCGCGTCGCCCGAGTGCACGCCCGAGAGCTCCACGTGCTCGGAGATGCAGTAGATGACCATCTCGCCGTCCTGGGCCACGCCGTCTATCTCGATCTCCTTCGCACCTTCCAGGAACTTGGAGATGACAACCGGGTTTTCCGGCGATATCCGGGTCGCTTGGCTCAGGTACTGTTCGAGCGAGCGTTCGGTCTTGGCGATATTCATGGCCGAACCCGACAGCACGTACGATGGCCGGACCAGCACGGGGTAGCCGACCTTGGCGGCAAAGGCGCGGGCTTCCTCGATGTTCTTCAGTTCCTGCCACGGCGGCTGGGCGATGTCGAGTTCGTCGAGCAGGGTGGCGAAGCGGTGCCGGTTCTCGGCCCGGTCAATCGAGTCCGGGTCAGTGCCGAGGATGCGGACGCCACTGCGGTGCAGGCTGAGCGCGAGGTTGTTTGGAATCTGGCCGCCGACCGAGACTACGACCCCGAGCGGCCTTTCGAAGTCGACGATATCCAGGACCCGTTCGAGGGTAAGTTCGTCGAAGTAGAGCCGGTCATTCGAGTCGTAATCGGTGGACACGGTCTCCGGATTGCAGTTGACCATTACGGTGCGGTGGCCGAGTTTCGCAGCGGTAGTGCACATGCCGACCGAACACCAGTCGAACTCGACCGACGAACCGATGCAGTAGGGACCGCTGCCGAGCACCATCACCGGCCGGCCCCGTTCCTCGGGCTTGATCTCCGGCCCGTCGCCGCCGTACGACAAGTAGAGGTAGTTGGTGGCGGCCGGGAACTCGCCGGCCAGCGTGTCGATGCGATGCGGCCGCGGCAGGACTTCGAGTGATTTGCGGCGCTCGCGTGCCGCGACTTCGTTCTCACCGGTGCGTCGGGCGATGGTGCGGTCAGAGAAACCGAGCCGCTTTAGTCTCAGCATCGCGTCGGCATCCAGGTCAGCGAGCTTTCGGCCGGACAGCTGCTGCTCAGCGCGGACGATTGCCTCCAGCCTGGCAATGAACCAGGCGTCGATGCGGCTGGATTCGCATATCTCCGCGGCCGCGGTTCCGTCCGCAAGTGCATGCACGATGGCGAAGAGCCTGCGGTCGGTCGGGTTCGCGATTTCATCGAGCGGGTCATCGGTGCGGGCCTTGGGGTCAGTAACACCGTCGTAGCCGAGGCCCAACGACCGCACGCCTTTCTGCAGCGCCTCCTCGAAGGTCGCGCCGATGGCCATGGTCTCGCCCACGCTCTTCATCTCGGAGCCGATGCGGCGGGAGGCGGCGCGGAACTTACGCAGGTCCCAGCGCGGAATCTTGACCGTGACGTAGTCGAGCGCAGGCTCGAAGAAGCAGCCCGTCACTCCGGTCACCGAGTTCTTGAGGTCGGCGAGAGCGTACCCGAGCGCGAGCTTGGTCGCGACCCAGGCGAGCGGGTAGCCGGTCGCCTTGGAAGCTAGAGCGCTGGAGCGCGAGAGCCGGGCGTTGATCTCTATCACGCGGTATTCGCCGTTCGATGGGTGCAGGGCGAACTGGACGTTGCATTCGCCCACGACCCCGAGCGCGGCCACGATGCGGAGCGAGACGGTACGCAGGTAGTGGTACTCGTCATTGGTCAGGGTCTGCGATGGCGCAACCACGATGCTCTCGCCGGTGTGGATGCCCATCGGGTCCATGTTCTCCATGTTGCAGACCGTGACCGCGTTGCCGAACCGGTCGCGTACGACTTCGTACTCGATCTCTTTCCAGCCTTCGAGGTACTCCTCGACCAGCACATGTGGAGCGTGGCAGAGCGCCTCGCCAACCCGGTGCCGCAGTTCTTCCGGCGTCCCGGCCCGGCCCGAGGAAAGCCCGCCGAGGCTGAACCCGGCCCGTACCATGACCGGGTAGCCGAGTCTCTCCGCAATAGTCAGCGCTCGCTCGACCGAGTCGGCGGTGTCGCTACCCGGCACCGACACGTTGATTGAGCGCATCCTGGCAGCAAAGAGCGCACGGTCCTCGGATTCGATGATGGTCTCCACCGGTGTGCCGAGCACGGCCACGCTGGAACGCTTGAGCGCGCCGGATTTCCAGAGTTCGACCCCGGTGTTCAGGGCGGACTGTCCTCCGACGTTCAGGAGGATTCCGTCGGGCTTCTCGGCAGCGATGACCTTCTCGACGAAGTCAGGCTCGACGGGGAGCAGGTAGATTTCGTCGGCAAGGCCGGGAGTGGTCTGGATCGTGGCGACGTTGGGATTGACCAGGACCGTGCGGATGCCCTCTTCCTTCAGGGCCTTGATTGCCTGGCTGCCGGAGTAGTCGAATTCGCCGGCCTGACCGATGCGCAGCGCACCCGACCCGAGCACGATGACGCTTGAAGGCCTATTCACACTCGTCCAGAAGCTCGAAGTTCGAAATCCGAATCCCGATTGAAGCCCGAATGGCGGATGAGGGTCGAAGTCCACATGCCGACCGAGGTCCGACCTGGGACATTTCCCTCATTCGGGCTTGATCCGTCATTCAGCCTTCGGACTTCGGGTTTGTCTTCCATCATAGCGTTTCCACGAAGTGGTCGAACAAATCCTCGCTGTCGATCGGGCCGGGTCTGCCTTCGGGATGGAACTGGACTGCGGAGACCGGGCGGCGCGAGTGGCGGATTCCTTCGACCGAGCCGTCGT
>JAFGRF010000390.1 GCA_016935295.1 Caldifarciminota bacterium
ACCGGAATGCCACCGCCGCCACAGGCAATCACGACCGCTCCGGAGCGCAGCAGCGACTCGACTTCCGGCTTCTCCACCACATCCACCGGCCGCGGCGAGGGGACCATCCGCCGGAAGCCGCGGCCCGCGTCCTCGCGCAGGACCCAGCCCAGCTCTCGCTCCAGCTTCGCAGCCTCACCCTTGGTGTAGAACGGCCCGACCGGCTTGGACGGATTCTCGAATGCCGGGTCAGCCTTGTCCACAACCACCTGCGTGACCAAGGTCACCACCGGCTTGGCGATGCCGCGCTGCTTGAACTCATTGTCGAGCGACTGCTGTATCATGTAGCCTATTTCGGCCTGAGTCTGAGCGTTGCAGGCATCGAGCGGAGTCTCCGGCAGCCGGTTCCGGGAGAGGTGTGAACGGATGAGGATGAACCCGACCTGCGGGCCGTTGCCGTGGGTGACAACAACCTCGTGGCCGGACGCAGCGATATCGGCGATGTGCCGGCAGGTTTCGGCTGTGGTCGCAAGCTGGTCCGCGAACGAACTCCGGTCCTTGGACCGAATGAGCGAGTTGCCGCCGATGGCAAGTACGGTGATGGCACTCATCAGGCATACAGGTTATCACACCGGCCGGAGGAATCAAGAACACAGAGGCAAATGACGAAGCTCGAAGCTCGAATTCCTATTGAAGTTCGAGAGCGGGCAATGCCCAATTCGGACTTCGGGTTTCAATCGTCATTCGGACTTCGAGCTTCGGACTTTGCTTCTGCCGCTTGCTATCGCAGGGAGTCGGGCTAGAATGGAAGCGGAGGCGGGTCGGACGGTCGCGGGTGACGCCGGGCGCTTCACGCTCTATGCATGACGCACTACGCTCGACGCCTGGAATCGCGAACGTTGAGTGTGCTGCATTAGGCGTATTGCGTTGTGCGTCTGGCGTCCGCCTGAGGAAAGTCCGAGCACCCAGGGCGAGGCACTCGTTAAGAGCGAGGCTGCGGGCCGGCAACGGCCCGTGGACGGAAAGTGTCACAGAAACTACACCGCCGCGTCTTCGGATGCGGTAAGGGTGAAAAAGTGCGGTAAGAGCGCACTGTCCCGCGCGGTGACGCACGGGACGGAAAAACCCTGCCCGGCGCAAGACCAACATGAGAACCGGACTGGCCCGGTCCATTCAAGTTCTCGGGTAGGTCGCTTGAGACGTGCGGGCAACCGCACGCCCAGATAAATGACCGTCACCCGGGCGCAAGCCCGTGCGTACAGAACTCGGCTTACAGACCCGCCTCCGATGATAGGTAGAGGTTGAGGTTGAGACCCTTGCCCTTGTCTTCACCTTTGCCTTCACCTTGTTCTTTGCTAGTCTTGTTCGACAATCTGGAAGAACGGCGGAAGACCGCGTGCGCGTATGCGCACAAACGGTTGCAGCCAGGCGCTGCACAGGGAAAGCCGTGAGAAACGGCTGCGGTCCCACCCACTGTGAGCGGCTCCCCGCTCTGTCAACGCCACTGGCACCCGCTGGGAAGGCGACAGAGCTTGCCGCAAGCCAGGAGACCTGTCCGCCGCTTTCTTAGGGACTGGCACTGCTTTCCGCGGAGGAAAACAGTACCTGTACCCAGTCCTCTTAGGTTCGACTTGTGAGGAAAGGAAACCGAACCATGGCGAAGATAGTAGACAGTAGACAGAAGGCAGTAGACAGGAGTGCTGCGGCCACCCTGGCGCTGCTTCTCGTGCTGGGAACTGCATACGCCGCGACGCTGCGGGGAGTGGTGCTCGATGCGGTCACGGGCGAACCAATTACGTACGCCCTGGTCAGTACCCCGGAGATGGAGGCGAACGCGGTCGCCGACGCATCGGGCGCCTTCGCGCTGGCGCTCACCGTTGGCACAGAACACGTGACCGTTGTAGTCTCAAGTGTCGGCTACGACGAGAAGCGGTACGACAGCCTAGACGCCTCCAGTGAGGCGACCCTCTATCTGCGACCCAATCCAATTCACCTGAAGGAAATCACCGTAACCGCGTTCCGTACTCCGAGTCCGGTCGAGCGGTCCGGACCGGTGTCTATCGTCGAAGTCGGCGAGTCTGGTGCCAAGGGACGCACCAGCGTGGCGGAGCTGCTGACAGGCCTGCCGTCCACCTTCATCAAGGACTACGGCAACCTGGCCATGGTCGGCCTGCGCGGAGCCGATGCCGAGCAGACGCTCGTTCTGTTCGATGGTGTCCGGCTCAACTCGGCCCAGGATAACCTGTCTGACCTGACGACCCTGCCGCTATCCTCGGCGCAGCGCGTGGAGGTAGTGAGGGGCAACAACTCGGCCCTGTACGGCGCGAATTCCATCGGCGGCCTGGTGAATATCATCCCGCCCGAACCGGAACGACTCGGAGCAAGGGCGACCGCCGGCCTTGGTTCTCTCGGCAGGCGGTATCTGCAGGCCACTCACACCAACTGGTCTGACCCGCTGGGCTATGTCGTTTCAGCCAGTCTGAACCGCACCGGCGCCGCGTTCACATATCGAGACACGGCCGACTCGGCACGCGAGCGCGTCAACTCCGACATCAACTCCCAAGACGTGATGGCCAAAGGCGTCTTCGCGCAGGGCCGGCAGCGGGTGTCGCTGCTCGGTGAGTACAACGTTACGCGGCGCGGCGTACCGGGGCCGACTTCATGGCCCGCAGACAGCGCACGCATGGATGACTACCGCGGCATCGTACACCTTGGTTACGAACTGCAGGAAACCGACAATGCCCGCCTCGAATCGCGTCTCTACCATCACCAGTCATGGCGCCACTACCGGAACCCGGATACGCTCGCATGGGTCAACGACACCCACGTCACCTGGGTATCGGGCATCACTGCCAAGCAGGCAGCCCACTTCGCCGGCTGGATGACCGGTGTTGTCGGTCTCGAAGGCGAACGGGCGCAGTTCCGCAGCTCGGCCATCGGCCTTCCGCAGCGCTGGACTGGTGCCGGCTGGGCCGAAGCGCGTATACGCTGGCGCGCGCTGAATGTGATTCCGATGGCGCGGTTCGACTGGCTGAATGACTCGCGGCGGAGGCCCGATTCTGTTCTGACCCGCTCCAACACCCGCATCGTCAGCCCAAAGCTGACGCTCAGCTATTCCGGCCCCGCCTGGCTCGACCTCTACGCCTCGGTGGGGCGCTCCTTCCGCACCCCGACCTTCAACGAGCTCTACTGGCCCGAGGACCCCTGGACCAGAGGCAACCCGCAACTGAAACCAGAATGGGCGACAAGCATCGACCTGAACGCGGCGGCCAGGTACGGTTCATCCGTGTCCGGCCGGCTAGGCGTCTGGCACTCGTCCCTCACCGATCTCATCCAGTGGCAACCCGACTCGGCCTTGGTGTACCGGCCGGTCAATCTCGACACCGCGACCATCACCGGTTCCGAGCTGGAGCTAACCGTGAACTCGAAGCATCTGCGGGTAGCCGGCCATGCCACCTACATACTTGCCCGTTCCCATGGTAAGGACCTCATCTACCGTCCGCGGTTCAGCCTCGCAGTATCACACCTGCTCCGATGGCGACTCGTGCAGTTGAGCTGGGATGTACGCCGGACCGGCAAACGCTACACCGTTCCGGATAACACTGACTCGCTGCCGGGCTTCTTGCTGTTTGACATGGGGGTCGGCTTCACGCCGACACTCGGGCGGCTGGAAACCGCGCTGCGGGGCGGAGTCCGCAACCTGTTCGACCGGCAGTATGAAGTGATGAAGGGATACCCGGTACCCGGCCGGAACTGGTACGCGGAACTGGAACTGAAGCTCTAGTGAGTAGGTGCTTTGGACTGCGGGAGCGGAAGCTCCCGCTTTTCTTCAGCTGAGTCCGAGGCCGCGACAACCGGTCCGGCCGGCCCGGCCAGGTCCGCGAGGTACGACGCCTTCAGCACGTTGAACTCGGGCAGGTTTCTCTTGGCCACCGGCTCGGCGCGCGGCGGAATCACCTTCAGCGGATTGACCGGCTTGCCCCCCTGCCTGACCTCGAAGTGCAGGTGCGGTCCGGTCGAAAGCCCGGTTGACCCGACATAGCCAACCGTCTGCCCCTGCCGTACACTCCTCCCAGCTCGTATGCCGGCGCCGTACCGCGAGAGATGCCCGTAGCACGATACGAGTCCTCGCGAGTGGCGTACTTGTACGAAGTTGCCGTACCCGCCATTCCAGCGAGCCATCACGACCTTGCCGTCAGCAATTGCACTGACCGGCGTTCCTGTCGGCGCACCGTAGTCCACGCCGGTATGCTGCCGCCACCTCCGCAGAATGGGATGGAACCTGTTGCCGAAGTGCGACGTGACCTTGGCAAACTGCAAAGGCGAGCGAAGCACCGTCTTCCGCAGCGACTGCCCCTTGTCGTTGTAGTAGTCATGGTGCCCGGACGGACTGCGGTAGTAGAACCCGTAGTAGTTGCCTGCCCGTCCTTTGAAGTGGACTGCGTGTATGCGGCCGTCTCTGTAGAACGCGGAATCGACATAGCACTTGTCGAGCAGTAACTCGAAGGAATCGCCTTCACTCACCTCGGTCAGGAAGTCCACTTCGTAGCTCAGAATCTCGGCGTAGTTGACGACCAGAGCCGGCGTCTCCCCCATGTCGATCATTGAGTTCCAGAGCGACCCCTTGATTGCCCCGCGCACGACCACCCGCGCGGTATCCACCGGCTTCGTCTCCTTGACTGCGGCCATTCCGGCCGAGTCGAACCGGACGTGGTAGAGCGTGGCAGGGTCTCTGCTGTAGGCAATTTCGGTCAGGGCCAGACCCCGGTAAGTGAATTTCACCTTGTCGCCGGGCACCATTCTCCGGAAGTCGAAATCTGTCTTCGCCAGGGCCGCGTGGACATCATTGATACGGTCTTGAGAGAAACACCACCGAGCGAGCACGCCGGCCAACACCTCCCCTTTGCCCAGACTGTCCTCAGCCGTGTACGCGGAATCGGGACACGGCAAATCCGGCCCGCACACAGGACGCTTCACCGTCAGGCGACGAACCAGGAGAACGCCGCCCCCAACCAACCCAAGCGCTATCAGGACCACGAGGGCCCGGCCAGCAAGTCTCGCCCGACTGGATTGTCCGCTGAATCCGGCCTGCTGTCCCATCCCGCCTAGCTCCCTGTCTCAGACGAGACTCTGCCCGGTAGGGAGCACATCCTGTTTGAGACGCGTGGTGACTTCTCTGGGTTGTCGCTGTTCTGCACCAATCACTGTAGCCTAGCGGTTTCTTGCGTACCGAGCAACCTTGACGGACAGCCCGCAACCGAGGTTCCCGGCCCGCACATCGGCCCGGTTCCTGCGCTAGCCCGGAAGGTCCTCTTGGATCGTGATACCGGCCTTGACCGCCGCGACGACATCCGATGCACGACCAAAGGTGGTGACATCGTCAGTCACTCCCGGCCTGGACGTGTCGCATTCAGGACAAGGATGAAACACGATCGCGAAGCTCCCACGCAGGGCCCAGCCTTCGAGCAGCGTCTTCTCGCCCTTGGCTTCTTGTACGACAAGGTAGAGCATCTCCGGCAGCTCGACCCTGGCATAGGGGACAACAGCTCCGCACTGCTCGCAGGGACGCTGAGTGCGAGTGCCGACCTCGCGCAGCGCCTTCTCTCGTACCTCATCAGGCAGGTCCATGGGTTCCCAGATGCGTACAAGCTGCCTCCCGCCGCCCGGGCCCGAACCCTCGGCCATCATCAGCCAGATGTGACGCAATGCAGGATTGCCGTCGTGGACAGTGTACACGA
>JAFGRF010000391.1 GCA_016935295.1 Caldifarciminota bacterium
CGATATGAGGGTTGTAGAAGCGACGATTTTCGAACGGCGGGTAGAACTCTGGGCACAGCCGCCGAAAAGCCCGGCTGCGACCGCGAGAGCAAGAAAGAGGCGAAGGTGTCGGTTCATCTAGCGTTTCTCCAGGTTCAGACCGAGGGTGAAAGAACGTCCGGGCATTCGGTAGAGGCCGGCCTGGGTTCCGGGCAGGTCAACGAATGTGTCGTACTGCCGGTTGAGTAGATTCTCGACCGACGCGAAAACCCCGAGCCAGGAGAGAATTCCATACCCGGCGCGCAGGTCGAAAGTGTAGTACGCCGGTATCATGGATTGCGAGCTGTCGGCCGCGAAGTAGCGGGAGACGTGCTGGAACGACACGTCGAGATCGAGCTTCGCGAGCGTCGCCCCGGCAGAGAAGTTCAGCTTGGACCCGGCGCGGGCTCGGGTGTTCGCGCCGAAGTCGGTGATGCTGTAGGAGGCCCGCGAGCGCCATGGCCCGCGTCGCAGCTCCAGCGCGGCCTCGATTCCTTTGTAGGTGAAACTGCCCTTGTTCTGGAACTGCATCGGCGGCATGCGGCCCGGCACGAACACCGCTTCGACCAGGTTCTCTCCCTTGAGCAGGAAGGCGGCCACGTCGGCATTCAGCCCCGCTACGATGCCCTGGTTCAGGCCGACTTCGTAGTTCCACGATACTTCGGGTTTCAGACTCTCGTTCTTCGGCGGGAAGACCGACGTGTAGTTGAGGGGCGCGTAGCGGAACCCGCGATTGACGCTCGCGCGCAAGGTCGTGGAACTGGTCGCGCGGCCGACCACTCCCGCCTTGGGGCTGAAGGCAAGACCGGCGATGTCGTCGTAGCTGAGCCGAGCGCCCGCGTTTGCGCTCACCGGTCCGAGGGTCTGCTCGTCCTGCAGAAAGACCGCGGCCTGATTGCGCGTCCACGTCGACTGGCTGGTGTCGGACTTCATCCATGTACCGGAAAGACCGGCCAGTTCGGCGCCGGCCTGCACGAGGTTGCCGAACGCGAACCGCCGGTGGCCGTGCAGGGTCGCGCCATTGGTGAAGTCGGTGGAGTGCCAGCCATCGGTCGGGTCGAAGACATGCTCGCCGAACGTCCGGTACAGCTTCGCGAAGCCGCCGAGCGACTCACTGCCGAGGGTCGCGGTCAGGTCGATCCCGCCGCGGTCGTACTGGTTCCACCCGGCCGCAACCAGCGTGTCCGGGTCGGTCGAGCGCTTCGGCTCGTGCTTGACGCCGGTGAAGTACTTGCCGGTGAAGTCGAGCTTGAGCGCCGGGGAGAAGTCGTATCCGGCGCGGAGCGAGGCATCGTTGCCGTTGTACTGCGAGTTGGGCAGGTGTCCGTCGGACATGGCCTTGTCCAGCGAGAGCAGGACGTGGAACCGGTCCTGACGTGTGCCGGCGGTCACGGTGCCGTGGACGGTGTTGTACGAACCATAGTCAAGGCGCGCGGCGGCATCGAGCGGCTTCTCGGCCCGGCGGGTAACGATGTTCACGACACCGGCCATCGCATCCGAGCCGTAGAGCACCGACAGCGGCCCACGCACGACCTCGATCCGCTCGACGTTGTTAAGCGGCAGCGTGTGCGTGACCACGCAGCCGTAGATGGGCATCTTCTCGGGCCGGCCGTCGACCAGCACTTGGACACGGCAGCCCCGGTCGCCGGTGCCGCGGATGTCGATGTCGGTGCGGCCGAACTGGCCGGTCTTCTGGACGAACACGCCGGGGAGGCCGGCAAGAGCGGCGGTTGACGTGCGGGCAAGGGTGCGGTCGAGGTCGGCAGCGGTTACGACGCTGACCGAGGCGGCCACGTCGCGCACCGGGTGGCGTATGCGTTCGGCCGTCACCACCACCTCGTCAACGGTCATGACCGACGAGCCGCCCAGGGCAGCGAGCAGCAACAGGACAGGGAACAGGTTCATCCACTTCTCCTTCTAGTGTTTGTGTTCGCGAGCGAGCGGGCAGCGGGCGGGGGTCAGAGTCAGATGTCCCTGGCGCACGCCCTTGAGTGCAAGGAGCGCGTCCGCGAGCCGGCGCAACTTGTCCGCCGGCCCGCGCAGAATGAGGACTTCAAGACAGTCGTGTCGGTCGAGGTGGACGTGGGTAGAGGAGATGACCTCGGCGTAGGCGTCGTGCTGCAGGTGCATAAGGCGATGGGCGAGGTCGGGCTGGTCGTGACCGTAGACGTAGGCGAGCACGCCAACGGCCGGACCGGTGCCGTGTTCCAGCTCGGACTTGGCCAGCCGGTTGCGCACGAGGTCGCGGATGGCCTTGGAACGGGTCCAGCCGGTCTTCCGGAGCAGAGCTTCGAACCCGGCCAGTAGTTCCGGCTCCATCGAGACGCTGAACCGCACGGCGCCGGCTTCCTCGTCGTGGTTTTCAGTGTTACGCATTGGAGAATCGTAACACCGGAGCTGCGTTCGGTCAAGACAGACGGGGCGGATTTGACACTCAGGCCGGCCGGCAATATCCTGAGGCGCAATGGGACGAATGCGACCAGTAGGACCCATAGGTCTTATCCTCTTCTGCGCGCTCGTGGCCGCGGCGAGCGCGGCCGAGGTCACCTGGGACAGCATCATCCAACTCACAACCAACCCGTCCAGCCAGGTCACCGGCTATTCGAGTCAGCACAGCATCGCGGTTGACGGCGCGGGCGACGTCCACATCGCCTGGATGGACCAGCGCACTGTGCCCTATCAGATCTGGTATCGCCGACACGACGCCGGTACCAGCACATGGCTGGCCGAGACCACGCTCACCACACAGCAGGCCAACTGCTTTCGACCGGGCATCGCCTGTGACAACGCCGGCAACGTACATATCGCCTGGCACGTTGGGACCTGGAACCCGCTCGGGGTCGGTATCTGGGCCAAGCGCTACAATGCCGGCACCCATCACTGGCGGGCAGACACCTTGATTGATAGCACGAGCACCAGCAATCCCCAGTTGTATCCGTCGGTCGCGTGCGCTCCCGGTACGGGCGACGTCGCAGTCGTCTGGTACGGGTCGCCTGATACCGGCATGAACAGCCAGGTCTTCCTGCGAGAGAGGCACGCGACCACCGGTTGGGACACGGCGATGCAGGTCTCGGAAGCGTCGGTCAGCCACGACCAAGTCTCAGTCGCCGCGGGCACGAACGGCGACCTTGCGGCTGTCTGGGTCGGCAAGGACTTCGGCGGTGACTACAACCAGGTATGTTGTCGGCGCCGCGTCGCTGGTACTTGGCAGGGTGTTGAACTCGTTTCCGACATGCCCCTGGCATTGAGTCAGTACGCGCCTTCGGTTGCGTTCGACCTAGAAGGAGCAGTCCACGCTGTCTGGTACGGCAGGACTCTGAATAACTTCTACTTCAGCGTATTTCACCGGATGTACGACGCCGGCGGCTGGTCGAGTATTGACAGCATCGGTGGGACGCGTCAGTATCAGCAGCAATACCCGTCCATCGCGTGCGATGGTGCCGGGCGCTGTCACGCGGTCTGGTGCAGTCAGGCCGGCGGAAGCAACTTCCAGCTTGTCTACGTCCAGCGGGACACTGATGGCGTCTGGAGTACGCCCATGGTCCTGACCGGTCTTGATTCCGGAGACGTCAGCCACCCATCTATTGCTTGCGACGCCGATTCAGGCGTCCACGTCGTCTGGTACGATGCCAGTTCCGGCAACCCGGATGTCTACTACCTGCGCGGCACCGTGCCGGGCGCCGGCGTCCTCGAAACCCGTCCCTTGTCATTCGTCCCTGACCCCGCACCTGGACCCACAATCCTCAGGTGCTGTTCGTTGAGGCCGCAATCCGGTATGATGCTGCTCGACCCCTGCGGCCGTTCGGTCACCGACCTGAAGCCCGGCGTCTACTTCGCGCGTTCCTCCGACGGGGAACGGGTCCGTCGACTGGCTATCGTCCGGTAGTTTTCGAACTTCCGGATCCACGACATTGACAGCCGGTCGGTTACTGTCTATCCTCACATCTGTGACCGGTCGGCAGGGCGACGCGCGGTCAGGTGTTCGACGCGTGGAACAGCGCTTCGCGTTCCTGCCAGCCGTTGTGCCGTTGCACAGAGAGGAGATGTGGTGAGGATTTGTTTTCTGTTCCTCGGGCTACTGACAGCAGCAGTGATGGCGCAGGATTCGCTGCCCTGGCAGGGTGCCATCGTGTTCGACCCGCCGGTACGAGTCGACGACGCACCCGGACTCTCCGGACACCCCGCCATCCACCCCCAGACAATCATGGACAGCGCCTGGACCCTGTACTCGGTCTGGGCCGACGACCGCGACAACAACGGCCGGTACGAGGTCTACTTCGCGGCTTCGTTCGACACTGCGAAGTCCTGGACCATCCCCAACGTCAACCTGAGCCAGGATCAGTCCCAATACTACGTGTTCCCGTGGCTCGCGGTCGACCACTCGAACCTGTACGTGGTATGGCAGGCCTGGCGAGCCAACGAGTGGCGCCTCTACATCACGCGGTCCTCGGACCGCGGCACGACCTGGACCAGCCCGGTCCAGGTACCGGACATCACCGTGGAGAACGACTTCAACTCCGGCATCAACTTCGGGCCCCAGCCCAAGCTGGCGGTGGACAGCCGCAGCAATCCTGACACGACGTTCCTCTACCTGCTCTGGGCAGACAATGCCACCGGCAAGATCCAGATGAAGCTAGCGAGGTCAACCGACTTCGGCGCCTCGTTTACCGACCTCGGCATTATCGATAAGAATCCGGACAACGTCAATCGCAACCCCTACATCGCGGTGGACAACGACGGCCGGGTCCACTGTGCCTGGGCGCGCGGTACCGGAGGGACCAACCAGGACCCGCATCCATGGATCGGATACAACCGGTCTACAGACCGCGGTGCCACGTTCCTGACCGATGACGTCATCGTCAACGACAATACCGACGGCGTCTATCGCGGCAACCCCTCGATGACCTGCAACCCGAGCGGCGAGGTGCTGGTTTCGTGGGAGGACTCGCGCCGCGCCAGCGGCAACTCGAATCCGGACATCTGGTTCGCCCGGATTCCGCGCGACAGCACCTCGGCCAGCGCGAACCAGCGGGTGAACTGGTGGATGCCGGACACCGGTACCAAGTATGACAACTACAAACCGGTCATCCGGATGGACCCGCAGGGCATCATGGTGGCGGCGTGGCACGACAATCCGGAAAACGCCAGCGCCTACGGCATCCACCTTGCCGCGTACAGCGACTCGGCCCAGCGCTTCTCGGCCAGCCGGTCCCTGCTCGAGACGTTCACCGGAACGAACTCCGGCAGCTTCGGCAACAACTTCTACTCACCGTCCCTCTTCGTGCAGGCCAGGGTTGAAGCTCCCGGCGATACCGTCACCCACTTCTTTCTGGTTTGGCAGGACTTCCGTGAAGACTCGGTCGGCGGCAACATCTACTCGGTGCACGGCCGGGTAGTGAAGGTTCTAGGCGACCTCGATGTGGACAACGACTCGCTCGACGTTGTTGCCGATACGATGCGGGTAACATGCCGGCTGCTCTCCTCCGGCCCGCCACCCGTGTATACCGAGTACGCACTCGGGGAGTTCATGCTGGCCAACACGAGTCCGTCCTATAACCCGGATTCCGCCGATGGGCCGAGCCTATGCCGCGTGGATTCCCTGACTTTCGCCGGCGCGCTCAGCGGGCCGCGTGGAACCATCGACAGCATCCTCATCCCGAACCTGCCCGCGTCGCTCGCGCAGGGGCAGACCGTCGTCTGCACGCTGGACGTGTTCGTGCCGACCGCGTTGCCGGACGGCGACTACTCGGGGCCCATAACCATCACCGGCAGGGATTCGACCGGCGCGCCGGTGGAGGAGACATTCTACGCGCTGGTGACGAAACTCGGCGACATCGACGTGGACAACGATTCCCTCGACGTCGCGAACGACACCATGCGGGTTAGATGCCATCTGGTGTCGGAAGGCCCGCCGCCGCTGTACACCGAGTACGCGCTGGGCGAGTTCATGCTCGCCAACACCAGTGAGTCATACAACCCGGATACAGCCGATGGTCCGAGCCGTTCCTTTGTCCACTCGTTCGACTTCACCGGCGTCCTCACCGGCCCGCGCGGGACCATCGACAGCATCCTCATACCGAACCTGCCCGCATACCTGGCGCATGGACAGACAATCGTCTGTACGCTTGCGGTTTACGTGCCGGCAGACCTGCCCGATGGTGATTACTCCGGGCCGATCAACATCACGGCCCGGGATTCGCTCGGTTTCCTGATTGACGAAACGTTCCACGCGCTCGTGACAAAGCTCGGCGACATCGACGTCGACAACGACCGGCTGGACGTGGTCAGCGACACGATGGACCTGCGCACGCAGCCTGCCGGTCCCGTCTACCATCCTTACGCCAAGGCCAGGTTCATGCTTGTGAACACGGACATTTCCCACAACCCGGATTCACTCGACGGGCCGAGCCGGTCGCCGCTGATGATCACCGGCTTCGACGCCTACTTCGCGTCGCCGCAGGATACGGTCGACAGCATCTTTATACCCAACCTACCGACCTACCTTGAGGTCGGGCAGGCAGTCGAATGCACGCTCGCACTGGTCGTGCCGGTGGGCGCGCCACTCGACCAGTACCGCGGCTGTGTCACGATCAATGCCTACGATACCCTTGGTTTCCGCATGCGTGATAGCTTCCGCCTGGGAGTGCGCGGGCCGGAGTTCCGGCAGAGCCTCGACTCGCTCGGGGTCGCGCCGATACCGTTCAAGCCCAACCACGGTCTTGGTCACGACGCCATCCACTTCCAGGGGTTGACCGACGGCGCCCGCGTCATCGTCTACGATGCCTCGGGGCAGGAGGTCTGGAGAGACACCGAGAAGGGTGACGGCCACGTCGCGTGGAAGGCCGAGGTCGCAAGCGGCATCTACGTCTACCTGGTCGTCTCGGCTGACGGCAAGTCGAGCAAAGCCGGCAAGCTGTCGGTCATTCGATGAGGAAAGTCCTAATTCTTAAATCCTAATGACTAATCAATCAGGAAATGCCCAAGGCTTGAGCGCCGGATGGTCAATTGCTCATTCGGGCTTGACTAGGAATTCGTCCTTAGTCATTCGTCATTGGCCAGGCGAAGTCGGGAGGACAACGTGAGACAAGCAACTATGCTTATGCTGTTTCTGCCGGTACTGGTGGTGGCTGGTACTGGTGTTGCGTTCTTGAAGATACCGGTCGGGCCACGGACAGTCGCGTTGGGCGAGGCCGCGGTCAGCTACGTCGACGATGCCTCGGCCCTGTTCTACAACCCGGCCGGGCTCGCGAACGTACCCTCATTCGACCTGCTGCTGTCGCATAATCAGTGGTTCCTCGGCATGAACCACGAGTACGTGGCCGGCGTGTACGGGATCGAGGAGGTCGGCAACTTCGGGCTCGCGTTTGACTACTGGGGCTCCGGCTCGATTCAGGGAGTCAACATTCGCGGCGAGACCATCCCCGGCTACTTGTTCTCCGCGGCGGATTGGTCACTTGCCGCCGGCTACGGCCGCAGCTTCGGTGACTTCGCGTTCGGCTTCGGGCTGAAGTTCATCCACCAGCAGATGGAGAGCCTCTCGACCTCGGCCTGGGCGTTCGATGTTGGAGCGATGTACAAGACGCCCCTGGAAGGACTCAGGGTCGGTGGTTCTGTCACGAACGTCGGTCCCATGACCCAGCTCTACGATGAGGTCTACGGACTACCCGTCCAGGGCCATCTCGGCTGGCGCTACGACTATAGTATCGTCGGGGTGACGCAGGACTTCATCCTTTCCGAGACCGAGAAGCCGGGCATTGCAGCCGGGGTCGAGTGCAAGCCGGTCGAGTTCGTCGCGCTCCGGGTTGGATACCGGACCGGGTCGGACTACGACGGCTTTTCCGGCTTGCGGGCCGGGTTGGGCATATCCTGGCAGGGCATCGGCGTGGACTACGCCTTCGCGCCCTACGGCAAGCTGGGCATGACCCACCGCATTTCATTGTCCTATCGTGGTCCGGCAGCAACAGACGAGTCGTTCGAGGAGTAGCGCCGCAGACGAGAGCCTTCTTCCTTCCACCACACAGCCGGCCGAGGCTTCCAGCAAGCGGTTCCTCGTATCCGTGCCTCGGCCCTAGTACAGGCAAGTTGGTGCTCGTGTCGTTCGTGAACCTGGAGGTTCCCCCAGTCTGTTTCCTACGCTGTTCGCTTCTGTCCGCATTATACAGGTCTGTATAATGCGGGCCGGTGACCAAAATGGGTGGTAAGATGAGGAGCAAGAGGCGATTAGGGTTGATGCGCGGGTCGCAAGGGGGGTCACTGGGGGGACGGTTCGGGAGGCTGTCTGCGGTATCACCCGCGAGGGGATTCCGTACGCAATTCGGAGCACGCCTCGGCGGGCGATGTGCGGAGCTTACTCCTCGGTAGTATAGAGGATTATTCGGGTTCCTCGCTGTTTCATGTGGGTAAGCTGAAGTCGAGCTTGCCGGCGATGAGATAGATCATCGTGATGAGGTTCCGGGCTGTGCG
>JAFGRF010000392.1 GCA_016935295.1 Caldifarciminota bacterium
CCGCGCGTCTGTCGTCGATGTGGAGGGGTTGGCCTTAGAATGGGTTGTCCCGGCACGGCCGGCGGAACGTCCGCTTGGCCAGAATGTTCCGTACCGAAATAGCCGGTAGCCGTCGAAGTGGGTAGGCGCAGGCCGGTCTCAGCCCTGTGACATAGCGGGTCGACCAGCTAACGCTGCTTGACACAGGCGAGGCTGGTGCTATAACTAGGCGTGCGCGGGAGAGTGGCGTCCCGCGTCTGTTCCGTCGTCCAGCGCCACGAGAATGGGAAAACCAGATGCCTGGGAGGTAACATGAGACTCACGATCCTGCTGCTGGTGGTCGCCGGCGCCTTCGTGCTTGCCAACGACAACGAGGTGGTCGCACAGCGGCCGTCTACCGATATGCAATCTGCAAGCTGCGACCTCAAGTCGCCGGACGCCATCGCGATTCCGCACATCCTGTCGTACCAAGGGAGACTGACCGACACTCTCGGGCAGCCGGTGCCGGACGGCAGCTATACGTTGTGGTTTCGGCTGTACACGGAGCCCAGTGGCGGGGGGCCGTTCTGGACAGAGAGCCAAGGCGTGAATGTACGCGGCGGTATTTTCCGCGCCATGCTCGGGGCCACGAGTCCGATACTCTTTCTGCCGGACTCCGGCGGGCTGTACCTCGGTCTGCAGGTTGAGTCCGACCCGGAGCTATCGCCCCGGCATCGCATTGTCAGTGCGGCCTACGCGTATGTGACGGAACGGGCTGCCAACGCCGGCCGGCTGCAGGGCAAGGACACGACCGGCTTCGTGCGAACCGGTCAGGCCGGCTCAGTGACGAGTTCGATGATCGTCGACGGTACGGTCGCCGCCGCTGACCTTGGCTCGATGGGCGCCGATTCCGGCCAGGTGATGAAGTGGGATGGTTCGGCCTGGGTCCCGAGCAACGACAGCGCGGGCGGAGGAGGAGGCGGCGGCGACAGCGCCTGGGTCCGGGGCACGCCGGACAGCGTGCTCTTCACCGTCAACTGGCTGGGCATGGCCAAGGGCAATGCAGGCAACATGCTGTACGGGGACAGCGTTTTCACCCACGTCAATCTGGGCGCTGTCTGTACGACCGGGACAGACGGTCAGGACTTTGCCTATGCTACGGTTGCCGGCGGTGAGCTCAACGCTGCAAGTACCAGCTTCGACGCCGTCCTCGGCGGCTACGCCAACACCGCCAACGGCGGCTACTGCATGGTCGGGGGAGGGGCGAACGATACTGCGGCCGGATTCACGTCCGGCGTGCCGTCCGGCTACGCCAATGTTGCCGGAGACTCTGGTGATGATACCTGTGCGGTGGTAGCGGGCGGACGCCGGAATCGCGCGACCGCAAGGTACGCGGCGATCGGCGGCGGGAGAGAGAACACGGCGAGCGGCATCTACGCGACGGTCGCCGGCGGATACCTTGGCAGCGCAACCGGCCAGTATGCTGCAGTCGGTGGCGGCTACTCCTGTGCAGCAGCCGGCGACTACGCCACGGTCGCAGGCGGCTACCTTGATACAGCGATCGCCAGCTACGCCACAGTCGGCGGCGGCTACTCGAACGTGGCGAGCGCCGAGTACGCCACGATCGCCGGCGGTGATGGCAACAGCGCGACCGGCGATGCCGCTACCATCTGCGGCGGTGACGGCAACGCGGCCGATACAACCTACGCGACGGTGGGCGGCGGCTACAACAACGCCGCGACCGGCTACGCGGCGACGGTGGGCGGCGGGACCTCCAGCAGCGCGACCGGTGACGCGGCGACGGTGGGCGGCGGCTTCAACAACAACGTGACGGGTTTTGCTGCAACAACCGGCGGCGGCTCCAGCAATGCAGCCGATACGTCCTTCGCCACAGTCGGCGGCGGCTACAATAACAACGCCGGGGGCTATGCCGCGACCGTCGGCGGTGGTGACGACAACGACGCGAGCGGCGACTACGCGACCGTGCCGGGCGGGGCTCAGGATTCGGCGTCCGGTGACTACAGCTTCGCGACCAATCACAATTCGGTTGTTCCCGGCAGCTATTCCAACTCCGCCGCGTTCAACGGTCAGACGGCATCTGCATCCAACCAGACCCGCGTCGGAGTCCTATCCAAGGCCTCGGGTACGTTTACCATCGATCACCCGCTCGATCCGCACGGCAAGATGCTTAACCACTACTTCATCGAAGGCCCGGAGATGCGCAACATCTACGATGGCGAGGCCGTGCTCGATGCCACCGGCCGTGCCGTCGTGACATTGCCGGACTACTTCGACGCGCTGAACCGCAAACCGCGGGTCCAGCTTACCGGGGTAGGGACGCAAGAGGTAGCGTACGTAGCGGAGGACGTCTCCGGCAACCGGTTCACCATCGGCGGGCCGGCCGGTACCAAGGTGTACTGGCAGGTGACCGGTGAGCGGAAGGACGTATCGGCCGAGGCTACACGTAGGATGATGCCGGTGGAACAGCCCAAGACCGGGTCGCTGGCAGGCAGGATGCTGGACGACGAATTCCTCTCGGGGTGTATGGAACAGCTTGTGCGCGAAGGCAAGTCCTCGGGCATCGACTTCCGCACCGCGGCCGGCAGGGCGAAGTATGACAGGATGAAGCAGCATCCGCGCGAAACAGGAAAGGAGTAGGGGGACAGGATGATACCGAAGACTCTCTGCGTCCTCTGTGTCCTTTGTGGTTGTATGGCTTTCGCCCAGAACTACAAGTGCGACTGGAGCGTGAACGGCATCGGCGGCGGGGAGATGGCTGGTGGCAACTACAAGTGCGCCTCGACCCTCGGGCAGACTGCGGCCGGACTCATCACGGGCGCGAACTACTGGGCACTCATCGGCTTCTGGCAGCCGGAAGAGCAAGTCGGAGTGAGAGAGGCGCAGTGGTCGAGTGGTCAAGTGGTCAAGACCCGGCTATACCGACCGTTTCCGAATCCCTTTGCGGGCCGAGTGGCCATTCGCTACTCACTGGCGACCGAAGCGCGAGCATTGCTGCAGGTTTACGACCGCCTGGGACGACTGGTTCGCTCCTGGGCCGTGAGCCGTCAGCCGTCAGCCGTGGGCGCTCTCTCCTGGA
This sequence comes from Caldifarciminota bacterium, assembly GCA_016935295.1. Taxonomy (GTDB): domain Bacteria; phylum Hydrothermota; class Tepidihabitantia; order Tepidihabitantales; family Tepidihabitantaceae; genus UBA2258. Next base: position 3,056 of record JAFGRF010000392.1, read on the forward strand.
CCGGCACCGACGACCGTGGCCGCAGCCTTGCCAACGGCGTCTACTTCGTGCGGCTGACGGCGGGCGACTACCGGGCGACGGAGAAGGTGGTCTTGCAGAAGTAGGTAGTAGGCAGTAGACAGGATACAGGGGCGGGCGCATGCCCGCCTCTGCCTCTGTGTCGGCCGGCAGTTTGTCCGTAGTCTCAGCTTGACCCGGCCAATGTAGGAGTTATAACAAGGAGCACCGCGGGAGGGTGGCGTCCCGCGTTTCGGCAGACCGCAGTCGCCACGAGAACGGGAAGTCTCGATGCTCGGGAGGTAAGATGAGAGTTACTGTCCTTCTGCTGGCCTTCGTCAGTGCCCTTTCGTACGGGGTCGATGGAGTTTCGGTTGCGTCGGAACAAACCGCAAGATTCAGGCCACAAGCGGCGGTCTTCGGTCCTCGGTCACCGGTCATGGGCAGCCCCGAGGCCATCACGATTCCGCAGTTGCTGTCTTACCAGGGCAGGCTGACCGACACGCTGGGCGTGCCGGTGGCGGATACGCTGTACGCAATACGCTTCAGGCTCTATGCGCAACCGAGCGGCGGCACGCAGTTCTGGGAGGAAGACCAACAGTTGAGGACGGAGGCGGGACTGTTCAGCGTACTGCTCGGCTCGGTGACGCCGATCGGTTCGGTGCCGGATGCGGGGGCGCTCTATCTGGGAATGAGCGTTTCGGGTGGAGCAGAGCTGGTGCCGCGGCTGCGGATTGCCAGCGCGGCGTACGCGTATCTGACCGAGCGGGCGGCCAACGCCGACCTGCTGCAGGGCAAGGACACGACCGGGCTCGACGACCGCTATGTGGACGAAGGACAGGCTTCGTCGGTCACGAGCAACATGATCGTGAACGGCACCGTGGCTGCTGCTGACCTCAACCAGATGGGCGCGGGCTCAGGCCAGGTGATGAAGTGGACCGGCTCGGCCTGGGCACCCGCCAACGACAGCGTGGGCACGGGCGGCAGCGGGACGGTGAGGAAGGTGGTCCAGTCCACGGGCGTGGTTCTTTCGCCCAACCCGATCACCGACTCGGGTACGGTGCGATTCGACACGACCTGGGGTGATGCTCGCTTCGTAAACGAGAGTCAGAGTGCAGGTGGAGACTTGACCGGCAGCTACCCGAGTCCGGCTCTCACGACCTCGGGCGTATCGTCCGGCACGTATGGCAGCGCGACGCAGGTCGGGCAGTTCACGGTTGACGCGAAGGGTAGACTGACGAATGCGGGCAATGTCACAATCAGCGGCGTACCGCCGGGCGGAAGCGCCGGCGGAGGGCTGACCGGTACCTATCCCAACCCGACTATCGCTGCGAACGTGGTGTCATCCTCCAACATCGTGGACGGAAGCGTCACATCAGCGGACGTACGAGACACCACGGTGAATACTGCCGACCTCAAGGATGCCGCGGTGACAATGGCCAAGCTCAACCAGGCCGGTGCTACGGTCGGGCAGGTCATCAAGTGGACCGGCTCTGCCTGGGCACCAGGGAATGACAGCGTTGGCGGCGGCGGCGACAATGCGTGGGTGCGCGGGACGCCGGACAGCGTGCTGTTCACAATTCACCGGCTCGGGGTCGCGCGGGGCGAGGCAGACAATATGCTCTACGGGAGTTACCGGCAGAGCCACGTCAACTTCGGGGTAGGCTGCACGACCGGCGTGTCCGGTTCGGACCTGGCGTACCTAACGGTAGCCGGTGGCTATGGAAATCGGGTTCAGGCGGGCAATACCACAATCGGAGGTGGTATCAGCAACACCGCTGGAGGAATTGCGTCGGTTGTTGCCGGAGGA